>JAYRVL010000876.1:0-5666 GCA_041918575.1 Anaerolineae bacterium
AATGAATTCACGGTCTGATACACCGAAACCTGCTAAAGCAGGTTGGTTTTGCACAATCCGTGTGAGCGGGTTTGATGTAACAGCGGCGGTCCCCCCTGGCGCAGCCCCGTGAATGAATTCACGGTCTGATACACCGAAACCTGCTAAAGCAGGTTGGTTTTGCACAACCCGTTTGAGCGGGTTTGATGTAACAGCCGGGCAAGGCGTTGATCGGACCTGGATTGGAGGCTTCAGCCGGTTTCTTAGCCAGCAAAGCCGCAAACTGCACCGGCTAAAGCCTCGATTCCGGTCACATTTGGAATTCCTGGCCAACTTTGGTTAGAGGTTAGGTGTTCGTAGAAGGCGCACAATCTCCGGTCTCCGGTCTCCGGTCTCCATCTTGACAAAATCCGCGCCCCGTGCGATAACAAGCATGATTTCGGTTCGAGCCGTATCACAAGCAGGTAACTATGACAGAGTCGCAACCGGTTCGGGTTCTTATTTTGACTGCGGACGCGGGCGCAGGGCATCGCAGCGCGGCCAATGCGTTGGACGGGGCTTTCAAGGCTTGCTTTGGCGAGCGTGTCGTCACCGCGATCGTCAATCCACTGCATGAGCCTCGCGCCCCTCTCGCCTTCCGCCTGGCCGAAGAGAACTATCTCAACCAGGTGCAGGCGACGCCCGCGCTCTACCAGTTGCAGCACGAAGCCACCGATTCACCGGTTTCGGCCGCGATCTTCAGCCTGTCGGCCCGTCTGCTGCTGACGCGCACCATGTCGCGATTGCTGGCGCGCCATCAGCCCGACGTGATCATCTCGGTTTACATGCTCTACAGCGAGGCGGTGGCCGCGGCCTGCGCTCAACTCGGTCGCCAGGTTCCACACATCACCGTCATCACCGACCTCGGCTCCACTGTTCACGCGGTCTGGTTCTCGCCGCACGATGCCCTGTGCGTCGTGCCGTCCGTAGTAGTGCGACGCAAGGCCATCGCCTGCGGCATGGACGAAGCGCGGGTGCTGATTGCCGGCATCCCGGTGGACCGGCGCTTTGGGCAGCCCGCAGCGCCGGCCAGCACGCTGCGCGCAGAACTGGGCTGGAACACTGACCTGCCCGCCATTCTGCTCATGAGCGGCGGCGCAGGCATCGGTCATATCGCGGACCTGGCAGCGGCCATTGACGCCGCGGACCTGCCTGCGCAGTTGGTGGTCGTGGCGGGCCGTAATGAGGAATTAGAAGATCGTCTGCGTGCGACAGTCTGGCGCAACCCCACCCACATCTACGGCTTCACGCGTGAGGTACCCACCCTGATGCATGCCTCGAACGTCGTTCTGACAAAGGCCGGTGGTCTTTCGGTCAGCGAGGCGCTGGCCGCGGGCCTGCCGATCATTCTGCACAGCGCGATTCAGGGTCAGGAAACCGGTAATGTGGAGCATGTGGTGGAGCATGGCGCGGGCGTGTGGGCGCCGACGATTCCAGAGGTGGCGCGCACCCTGCGGCGCTGGCTGGTGAACGATCCGGCTGAATGGCAGCGTTTCCACGCCGCGGCGGCCAGCATCGGTCGTCCGCAGGCCGCGGATGAAACGGCGCGCTGGGCCTTCGAACTGGGATGTAAGACGCAGGCGCAGGCGCCGCTCACGCCTGCGCGCTGGCGGTTGGCTCGTCACATCCGCCCGTTACGCGTCTGGATGCGGCGCTCGGCCCGCCGTCTCCTGCGGCCGCAGCCGCGCCGCCAGGTCAGTCAGAGGCAAGCGTGAGCTGAGATCAAGGGCCAAGTCACGAATTGCTTCCATTGCGATCAACCTCAGCTATCAATCTCTTGGGTTTCTCTTATGTTCGGTCGGGCGCTCAACCGGACAAAAAGACAGGATTCACGGGATGAACCGTGACATCCTGTTCATCCTGTAAATCCTGTCCAGCTTCTGGCTGCGCCATCAGGCTGCTTAGCGACCGTTCTTGACGCCGCGGCGGGCGTCTATGTCATCTGGATACATGAGCGCCTCGCGGCCGCGCTCGCCGGTGCGGATGCGCACCACGTCATCCACCGGATAGATGAAGATCAGCCCGTCGCCCTCCTTGCCGGTGCGGGCCGCGGCCATGATCGCCTCGATGGTCCTCTCCACGTTGTGATCGCTCAGCACGATGTTGATCTGCGCCTTGGGCAGCAGGTCCATGTGGTACGACGTGCCGCGCCAGGAAAGCTCGATGCCGCCCTGGCGGCCATGTCCGCGCACCTCGATCACGTTCATGCCCACGATGCCGATGGCGCGCAGCGCGTCCATCACATCGTTCAGCGCCTCTTCACGAATGATTGCTTCGATTTTCTTGGTCATCGCTCTGTCCTCTCTGCGCTCAGCCTATTTGAGGGTCGAAATGGTGGCAGCAATCCCGGCCGGGCGGATGGCGGGCCGCGGGGTGCGGAAGTTGCCGCCGGGCATCAGCACATCCACGTTTGTATAGCCGGGCACGCCCATCTCCGGCAGGTCAAGCCCGTGCAGCTCGTGCGCCGGTTCGCTGCGCAGCAGCTTGAGGCGGCTCAACACCCGGAAGAAGACATAGGACAGTCCGCCTACCACCGCAATCACCGAGACGGCTTCCAACCCCTGCGCCACAATCTGGCTCGAACCGCCGTAGAGCAGACCGCGCACCGGCCCGGCCACGCCGTTCCAGCCGTCGGTCACAGGGTTGCCGTTGGCGAAAATGCCCACGGCCAGCACGCCCCACAGGCCGTTGACGAAATGCACGGGCACTGCGCCCACCGGGTCGTCAATCTGCAGCTTTTCCAGGCCAAAGGTGGCCGCGCATACCAGGACGCCGGCAATCAGACCGATCAGAACAGCGGCCGGTGTATCCACGAACGCGCACGAGGCCGTGATGGCAACCAAGCCGGCCAGGACGCCGTTGACCGACAAACCCGGATCGGGCTTCTTGCTTGGCCCCACCAGCCACATCAGGGTCATGGCGGCGATGCCGCCGGCCGCGCCGGCCAGCAGGGTGTTGATGGCCGCGCTGACCGCCAGCACCCGACCCGCGCCCATGAAGGCCAGCGATGAGCCGGGGTTGAAGCCAAACCAGCCAAAGAAAAGGATGATCGTGCCCAGGATTCCCATCGGAATGTTATGGCCGGGCATGGCGTTGGCGCTGCCGTCCTTGTTGAAGCGGCCGATGCGCGGGCCGATGACGATGGCGCCGACCAGCGCCAGGGTTCCGCCGATCATGTGAACCACGCCAGAGCCGGCGAAGTCCACCGCGCCGTTGCCCAGCCCGGCGAAGCGCCCCAGGTTTTGCAGCCAGCCGCCGCCCCACACCCAGCCGCCAACCAGGGGGTAGATGAACATACTGACCCACAGGCCCATCAGCACGAATCCGCCGAACTTCAGGCGCTCGGCCATCGAGCCGGTGGGGATGGTGGCGGCCGTGTCCATGAACACCATCTGGAAGAGGAAGAAGGAAAGCACGGCCACGTTGGCGCCGACGCCCAGCAGCATGAAGCCGCTGCCGCCCAGCAGGCCCACCTGGCCGAAGCGCAGGAGCGGCGTGCTCAACAGGCCGGCCAGGTCGCCCAGGGTAGTGGGCGAATGCGCCCAGGCAGCCGCCGCGCCGACGGCCGGATAGGTGAAGTTGACCGCGCCGAACTGCAAGGCGAAGCCGGTCAGCCAATAGCCCAGCGCGCCGATGCAGAACACCATAATGTTCATCATCATCGTGTGCGCCACATTCTTGGCGCGGGTAAAACCAGCCTCCACCAGGGCAAAACCGGCCTGCATGAAGAAAACCAGGAAACTGGCGATCAGCATCCACATCACATTGAGGCCGATGGCCGGATCATTGAGGGGATCCACGCCGTCGGCGGCCAGGACGCGCGGCGCCAGCGCGCTGAAAGCTCCCAGGGCAGCCAGCAGCGCGGCCACGCGCAGGCCAAAACGCAACCATTTCTCTTTGCTTGTCGGCAACGTTGTACTCAACATAAAAAACCCTCCCTGCAAATCAGGTGCGCATTCACGCACGATGCAGGGAGGGTAACACACCAGCGGCGCCGCGCGCCACGTTCAGGCTACACAAAAGCCCTTTTCGATCATTTGTGCATTCGCAATCGAACTATCCAAACCGGCGCCCACCCCTCTTGTGCAATCTGCCCGAACTCTCCACTCTCCAACCTACAACCTCGGCGCCACCCGCGCCAGCCGCTCCACTGCGCGCTCCAGGTCGCTCATGGCGGTGGCAATGCTGAAGCGCACATGCCCTTCGCCGGCCGCGCCGAACTCGATGCCGGGCGTGCAGGCAATATCCGCCTGCTCCAGCAGCGCGCCGGCTAACTGGGCGCTGTTCAGGGCGCTGTTCGGGAAGCGGGGGAAGAGATAAAACGCACCTTCGATGGGCGCGCAGGCGATGCCCGGAATCTCCTCCAGCGCGTCGAGCATGAAGCGTCGCCGGCCGGCGTAGGAGGCAACCATCTCCTGGATGCAGTCCTGCGGGCCAGTCAGCGCGGCGATGCCGGCGGCCATGGCAAACGACGCGGCCGAGGTGACGCTGTGCGTCTGCAATTTCATCGCCAGTTTGACAACGGACGCGGGCGCGGCCATCCAACCCAGGCGCCAGCCGGTCATGGCAAAGCCCTTGCTAAAGCCGTTGACCGTGATCGTGCGCGCGGCCATGCCCGGCTCGGCCGCCAGCGAGTAATGCACCGCGCCATCGAACAAGAGATATTCGTAAATCTCATCGCTAATCACGTAGAGATCGGCCGCGTTCGCCACGGCGACGATAGCGTCAATTTCAGGCCGTGTCAGCACCCGGCCGGTTGGGTTGCTGGGGCTGTTGACCATGATCGCTTTGGTTCTGGGCGACAAGTGCTGGCGCAGGAGGGCTTCGGTCACCAGGAAGTTCTGATCGCCGGGCAGGGTAACATGCACCGGCGTCGCGCCGTTGATGGAAACGATGGGATCGTAGCTGACCCAGGCCGGTTCCAGGATCATGATCTCATCGCCGGGGTTGACCAGGCTGGCAATGGCGAGATAGAGCGCCCATTTACCGCCGGGGGTCACGATGACTTGGCTCGGATTGACTTCGACGTGATTCTCGCGCGCCAGCTTGGCGGCGATAGCCTCCAGCAGCTTGGGTTTGCCCTGCGCGGGCGGATAGTTGGTGTCGCCGGCGTTCATCGCCTTGACCGCGGCGTCAATGATGTGCTGCGGCGTCTTGAAATCAGGATCGCCGCCGGCCAGCGCGATGATGTCGCGGCCCTGCGCCTTCAGCGCCCGCGCCTTATCCGAAATGGCGACCGTGGCCGAAGGGGGGATTCCAGCCAGCAAGTGAGACAGGTTTTGCATAACAGTTCTCCATCAGCTCGATTCACGACCAGTAACTGCTCAGGCGGTGCGCCGTCGCAAGCGATTGAAATCGCGCCTGATGGGCGTACCGCCGGGCGTTCACGCAGGTGGACGCCCGGTCGGTCGGCGCAGGCCGACCTTGCGGCGGGACGCCCCTTCGCCCCGAATTCATTCGGCGGCCGTCTGCTGCTCCTGGCTCGCAGAGCGATTGAAATCGCGCCTAATGGGCGTCCCGCCGGGCGTCCACCTGCGTGGACGCGCGGCCGGTCGGCGCAGGCCGACCTTGCGGCGGGACGCCCCTTGGCCCCGAATTCATTCGGCGGCTGGAGTCGGCGCCGGATGCCTGAGCAGTTACGTTCCGCC
>JAYRVL010000877.1:0-1591 GCA_041918575.1 Anaerolineae bacterium
ATAGGCGATGCTGTTCAAGTCGCCATTGAGCAGCATGCCGCCGAAACCGCCCAGGGTTTCATACTCAGGCCCATGACCGACCGTGCCGGCAAAGGCGCCATCCTGAATGCTCACCGTCTTGCCGCAGCCGATGGGACAGGCAAAGCAGAACGTGTGCCGCTCGAAGATCGTCTCGGAGATTCTCTGGCCGCTGATTTGCGCGACCTCTGGCCAGGAGCCATCCCTCCAGTTGCGCACGGGAAAATCTCCCACTCGCTCTGCGCCGGGAACCCCGCCGGCCGTGCCCAGTTTGCTCAAACCCACCGCGAATTCTTTGATGCTGGCGTTGTGCGCCTTCACCGACGCCTTGAAGCCGTCTTCATCCACATAGCCGGGTCGCGCCTTGCCCCGTGTGACGATGGCCTTGACGTTCTTTGCGCCCAACAGCGCGCCCATGCCGGTGCGGCCGGCCGTACGCGCATGACCGATGCCGCCCTGCATCACGCCCGCAAAACGTACCCGATTCTCACCGGCCACTCCAATGCTGGCGACCTGCGCCTTCGGATCGGTCTCTTCCCGCAGGAGGTCATAGGTCTCGTAATGGTTCTTGCCCCACAGGTGCGCCGCGGACCGAATCTCGGCCTGACCATCGTGGATGTAGATGTAGACCGGCTGGCTGGCGCGGCCGCTGATGACCAGGCCGTCCAGCCCGGCAAAGCGCAGCTCGGCGCCCCAGTGCCCTCCCATGTTCGACTCGCCCCAGATGCCGGTCAGCGGTGAACGCCCGCACCAGGACGATCGGCAGCCGGTGGGCGCAAAGGTACCGCTGAGCACCCCGTTGAAAATATAGAGCGGGCTGGCCGGATCATAGGGGTCGGCTGTCGGGTCCATCTCCTGACTGAAGAGCCAGGCCGCGAAGCCGCTGCCCAGCAGCCACTGGCGCACCTCGGCCTCGGCAATGGCGTGACGACTCACGCGACCGGAGGTCAAATCAAGGCGTAGATACTGTCCGGCGTAGGGTTGAGTCATGATGTTTCTCCTCTTGCGATTCTCCGCCTGGCCCTTGCACGAAAAGTTACGAGGCTGGCACGGGCGCCACCCAGGCGTGCGAGCCGCCGGTGAAGATGATGATCGGATTCTTTCCAGCCAGGTCAGCCTGCCACAGGTCGTAATGCCCGGCGTCACGGCGACGGCTGAAGACAATGCCCTGGTCCTGCAACGACCAGGCAGGTTGACTGTCGGCCGGGCCGTTGCTAACACTCGCCAATCCCTCCAGCGTGTCCCAACGCCAGATGACCGTGCTCACGTCGGCCAGGCGCCCACCATCGAAGATGAGGGTGTCGCCGGTGTGATTCCAGCGCAATCCAGCCAGCGTCCAACCAAGTTCGGTGATGATTTGGCCGGCCGCGCCCATTTCAGGCGCAATCCATAGGGCCAGCGGCGCGCCAAGTATGTTCAGCGGCTGTGGACGCGTATCCAGTCCAAGCCAGGCCAGGCGTCCGTTGGCCGGCGCAAGGTCATAGGCCATCACGTTACGCTGCAGAAGCGCCACGCTGCCGTCCTTCTCCAGGCGCCACAGAGCAGGCGCGTTTTCCGATCGTGCCTGGCGCAA
>JAYRVL010000878.1:0-3533 GCA_041918575.1 Anaerolineae bacterium
CCATACAACAGCTTGTGGTCATTGGCAAATCGCACACAACCTGTAGGAACAGTCCTGTTTTCGCTCAAACGTTCTACGCGACGGCTTGTGGCAAGTGCCTGATGACCTACTACCCATTGGGGTGTCGAAAACAGGCTAAGTCTACGGTAGATGCGATTGCAAGAATTGCCCGCGAGCTGCGATCAGGTCAACGTCGCCCCAATCACGCGGCTGAGTTGGCCGAGGTGCTGCATGTTGATGATCACGGCGACCAGGAAATGGTGAGCGTGCGAGTCATCGCGGACATTTTTATCGGCGATTTCGAAAGAGGCCCACTGTTCGTTGAGATCAAGACACCCAAGCCGAACCTGGACATCGGCGCCGCAACCAAACAGAAGATGCTGACTTTTCTGGCATTGCGCGCCAGGGATAACCCACAAGCCTACGTGGCCTTTCCGTACAACCCCTATCCGACGCGAGCAGATTACAGCCACAGCCTCACCAAGAAGGTCATGGATGTGCGGGATGAAATACTGATTGGGGAGGAATTCTGGGATACAATCGGCAGCACGGGAACATTCGATCAACTGCTTGAGGTGATTGAGGAAGTGAGCAGCGCTCTGCGCAAAGAGCGCGAGCTGTAGGAATCCGACCAGCGTCTGTAGGCGACCGAATCCAGAGGAGACTCTTATGAAACCATTGGACATCAACGAAGTGCAAGCCTTTACTGAGCAGCGCATCGCCGATTGGGATCAGCGTCGAATCGGAATGCTCAACATGCTGAGTCTTGACACGTTGCTGTCGCCGCACCCCTACTCCTTCGTGACTGAACGGTCACGATCGGCGGGAGATGTCATCAGCATGGCGCTTGACGCTGCGCAAGCGGCTCACGAACGAGAGACACTCGCCGAATGGCTGTTCGATTTGGCCGTGTTCGTAGCCGACAGCACGGGCCAGGGACGACCATCGGCTGTACCGGGTATTGATCTGGAGTGTTCCAGCAACGGTATCTCATTCCTGGTAAACATCATGTCGTACTGCACTGCTGACAGTGAGATGAAGATTTCTATCGCACTATCGTCCAGCCAATTGCAGCTCAAGTCAAAACGTGTCGAGGATCATTCGCCCAAGAGCACGCCCGCATCGTGAACCGTTTCACCCACCAATTCATCGAACGCTTCTGCGATGACAGCGGCGCGATTGATTGGGTGAAACTGGTGGAGTTCAACAGCGGTAATTTCGACCTTGAGAGAAATTCCTGATCAACCATGCCATATTCCATCGAAATCACCGCCGATGCAGAGGCTGATCTTGGCGTTTATCCTGCGTATGAACGCAAGATAATCACGGCAGGTGTGCGCCAACAACTCAGCAATGAGCCTCTCGTTGAGACCAAGAACCGCAAGAGGCTGCGTCCGCACGCAATTACGCCGTGGGAAATTGCGTCTTGGACATTATCGGGTATTCTATACGGTTGACGGCGACACCATGACTATCACTGTGATGGCTGTCGGGCACAAAGATCGTAACAGGGTTTTCATTCGAGGACAGAGGGTGACATTATGAAAACTGTTCATTTGGATCAAGAAAAGCCAAGCCTGGCGGACATCATGCACTTCGCCGAGCAGGAGCCTCTGTTGCTCATTGCTGCTAACGGCAAAACCTACATACTCACAGAAGCCGATGATTTCGAAGCGGAAGTAAATCTGCTACGGGCCAGTCAGACATTTCAGAGATTCCTGGATCAACGGATGGCTTCACCAGGCCGCAGACGTCGGCTGGAGGACATCGAAGCCGACATCGAACGTGAGTTGGCTTCTCTCTCGCACAGACCAGTGTACCGGGTGAATGAATCGAACATTCCAACCTGACTCGCACCAAACTCTAAGCCGGTGGACGTGGGAGAACTGGCCGTGCTGCTGGCCCGCACGCTGGGCAAAAGCGCCGGATAGGCAGACGCACCGGCCTGTGGAAGGGGGGCAATCGTATGACATTCGGGTGGAAATCAACACTTCTGCATTTCGAAACGATCCTCGATCGGGTCAGCGACGGCTTTGTGGCTTTCGACGCCCAGATGAACTACACCTACGTCAACAAACGCGGCGGAGACATGCTGGGCCGTGAACCCGCGGACCTGATCGGCAAGAACTACTGGGTGGAATATCCCGAAGCGAGGGGCACGCCGTTTGCGAATGCCTATTTGCGCGCGCTGGAGACGCAAACCCCCATCGAAATCGAAGACTACTACGCTCCGTTCGACCGTTGGTTCGAGAACCGCATCTTCCCTTCGCAGGATGGGCTTTCCATTTTCTTTCACGACATCACCGGGCGCAAGAAAACGGAACTCGCCCTCGAAGAGGCTGAGGCCAGATACCGCGCCATCGTGGAGAACGCGCCGGTTGGCATCTTCCAAAGTTCACCGCAGGGGCAATATCTGAGCGTCAACCCGGAGATGGCGCGCATCTACGGTTACGACTCGCCCCAGGACATGCTCGCCCGTGTGCAGGACATTGCCAGCCAGATCTACGTAGATGCGCAGCGCCGCCGCGAGTTCCAGCGCTTGTTCAGCGAACAGGGCAGCGTCAAAGAATTCATCAACGAAAATTACCGGAAAGACGGCAGCCGCCTGTGGACTTCGTCCAGCGTGCGCGCGGTGCGCAATGAGCAAGGCGAGATCCTGTATTACGAAGGGTTCGTCGTCGACATCACCGAGCGCAAGCAGGCGGAACGGGAGCTGCGCAACAGCCGAGAAAAGTTCTCCATCATATTCGAAAAAGCCCCATTTGCCGCCACTCTCTCGAAGTTGCCGGAAGGCATCATCCTGGAAGCCAATGCGGCATTCGAGAACCTCTTTGGTTTCACCAGGCAGGAAGTGACAGGCAAAACGTCTGTCGAGGCGGGGATCAATCCCGATGCAGACAAGCGGGCGCGCCTGATCGCGGCCCTCCAGGCCAGCGGCTCGGCGCGCGACATCGAATTGGACCTCCGTACCAGGACAGGCGAAGCGCGCATCGTCAACCTGAACATTGACGTGGTCGGGATCGGCGGGGAGACCTACGCGCTCCAAACGGCCGAGGACATTACCGAGCGTAAGCGAGCGGAAGAGGAACTGCAGCGGAGCGAACAGGTTCTACGCCTCTTTGTGGAACATACCCCCGCCGCCGTCGCCATGTTCGACCGGAAGATGACGTACATCGTTGCCAGCCATCGCTACCTTGTGGATTATGACCTGGGCGAACAGGATGTGGTTGGACGATCTCACTAC
Organism: Anaerolineae bacterium; assembly: GCA_041918575.1. Classification (GTDB taxonomy): domain Bacteria; phylum Chloroflexota; class Anaerolineae; order SSC4; family Amarolineaceae; genus Amarolinea. The sequence goes on from JAYRVL010000878.1 coordinate 3,245, forward strand.
GAGATTTTCCCGGAGATTCCCGAACGTTGGAAAGAGATCCATCGGCGCTGCCTGGCAGGCGCCATCGAAAAAGCAGCGGAAGATCCCTTTCCGCGCGCCAGCGGTAAGCTGGACTGGGTGCGTTGGGAAATTCGCCCCTGGTACGAACGGGCAGGAGAGATTGGCGGTATCATCCTGTTTTCAGAAATCATCACCGAACGCAAGCAGGCGGAAGAAGAGATCCGCAAACTGAACGCCGAACTGGAGCGGCGCGTGCTCGAACGCACCGCCCAGCTCAGTGCGGCCAACC
>JAYRVL010000879.1:0-3162 GCA_041918575.1 Anaerolineae bacterium
AAACGCCATTTTGTCAGATTGGTCGCTTAGGCCGATTTGGGCTTTTTCGCGCCCTGATCTTGACACCCCCCTGTTTTGTCGGTACAATAGACGCACTGACCTAGGCCAGTGCGTTCGTTTTGTTGCGTTCGGGTGTGCAGTGTGTACCCAACGCCTGCCGCATTCACTCACACACAATCTGTTCCCTGATCGGCCAAAGTATCGCTGTCGGTCCAAGCACTGCGTGCGAAAGGAGGTTGATTGTCCCCGCTGCAACCCATGATCTCGTGGCACCCTCTACCCATCTGTTTTCGCGTTTACTTCAGATTCGATTCAGGAGGATCGCAATGGCTCACAAATCCATGTATCGCGCTATCACGCTGCTCGCCGCCCTTTCCTTGCTCTTGAGCCTGGTCAGCAGCGCCCTGGCAACCCCGTTGCCAGACACCCGTCCCGCATCCAGCAACAGCTTGAACGCCCTGCTCAATGCCAAAACCCTGACCACGCCCTCGGCGCCGCCCGTGCTCGATCCGGCCGGGGTGGCGCGGCTCACGGCTGATGCTGGCGGCAATGTCGAGATCAGCTACGCCCGCCCGACGGGCGCCGTCCGCTTCATGCGCCTGGCCGACGGCCAAACCCTGGCCGGCGTCGAAGCCGCTGGCAGCCTCGCCGCCAAAGCCGACGCCTTCTTTGCGCTCTACGGCAGCGTCTTCGGCATCACCAGCGCCAGCGCCGAACTCAGCCTGGCCAAAGAACAAAGCGACGCCTACGGCTTTACACACCTGACGTTCGAGCAGGTGTACCAGGGCGTGCCGGTGTTTGCCGGTCGGCTGGTCGCCCACTTCGACAACAGCGGCCGCCTGAGCACAATCAACGGCTATTTCATTCCGGCTATCAGTGTCAGCGCCGCGCCGGCGTTGACCGCTGACCGGGCCGGCAGTATCGCGGTGAACGCCGTTGGCGCGGCCGGCGCCTCCGCCGCCAACGCTGCGCTGCGCATTTACCGCGCCGGCATGGCCGAGGGTGTCGCGGGCGTCAGCCACCTGGTCTACGAGGTGGAAGTCAGCAACGGCAGCAATGTGCGCGAGTTCGTCTACGTGGATGCGCACACCGGCAAGGTTGTGGATCGCATCTCGGCCATTCACGAAGCGCTCAGCCGCAACGTCTATGACGGCGGCTACACGCCCGGTCAGCTCGTCTGGCAGGAAGGCGACCCGTATCCCTACGTTGGCCCCAACGCGGTGGACATCAACAACCTGATTGACGGCACCGGTGAATCCTACAACCTTTTCTGGAACGCCTTTGGCCGCGATTCCTACGATGGGCTGGGCCATGTCATGGAAACGGTCAACGACGACCCCGGCATTAGCTGTCCCAACGCTAACTGGAACGGCGCCACCACCAACTATTGCACCGGCGTGACCGGCGACGACACGGTGGCGCACGAGTGGGGCCATGCCTACACCGAATACACGCACAACCTGATCTACATGTGGCAGCCTGGCGCGCTGAACGAGTCCTACTCCGACATTTGGGGCGAAGTGGTTGACCTGATCAACGGCCGCGGCACCGATACGCCTGGCGGCCCGCGCTCGGCCGACGCCTGTTCCCTCTACTCCACACCGCCGCCCGTGTTGACGGTCAACTCGCCGGCGGGCATTGCCGGCGACTATCCGGCCGGTTCGGCCGCGTTTGGACCGCCGCTGACCATCGCCGGCCTCACCGGCAACGTGGTTCTGGTGGATGACGGCGTGGGCGGCGGCATTCCGCCGGCGTCCGCCTCCACCGACGGCTGCGAACCGCTCATCAACGGCGCGGCCGTGGCCGGCAACATCGCGTTGATTGACCGCGGCTTCTGCGCCTTCACCGTCAAGGTCAAGAACGCGCAGAACGCGGGCGCCATCGGCGCGATCATTGCCAATCACATCACGGGCGGCGATGCGCCCTTTGGCATGGCCGGCTCCGATCCCACCATCGTCATCCCCTCGCTTTCCATCGGTTACAGCAACGGTAACCTGATCAAGGCGCAGTTGGGCACAGGCGTCAATGTCACCCTGCACCTGGGCAGCGGCGCCGCGCCGGATGACTCCTATCGCTGGCTCTCCGGCGAGGATGACCCCGCATTCGGCGAATCCATCCGCGACATGTGGAGCCCGAACTGCTACTCGGACCCCGGCCGCGTGACCGACGCCTACTACCAGTGCGGCGCCACCGACGGCGGCGGCGTGCATACCAACTCTGGCGTGCCCAACCACACCTTCGCGCTGATCGTGGACGGCGGCGCCTACAACGGCCAGACCGTGATGGGCATCGGCCTGACCAAGGCTGCGCACATCTACTGGCGCGCGCAGGCTTTCTATCAAGGCCCGGCCAGCGACTTTGCCGACCATGCCGACTCGATCCTGGCGGCCTGCAACGACCTGCGCGGCATTGACCTGCCCGATCTGACCACCGGCCTGCCATCGGGTCAGATTCTCACCGCCGGTAACTGCCACCAGGTGGACTTCGCCAGCCTGGCGACCGAGTTGAGCACCCCGCCGACGCAGTGTAACTTCCAGCCTCTGCTCAACCCCAATGCGCCGGCCCTGTGCAGCGCCGGTCAGGTGGTGAGCGACATCTTCATGGAGGACTTCGAGGCGGGCCTGGGCAGTTGGACCCTGACCAACCAGGGCGTCTTCAGCGGTTGGCAGCCGCACGACTGGGAGGCCGATAACACGCTGCCCGGCGGGCGAGCCGGCGTCGGCGCCTTCGGTGTTGATCCCTTGGGCGGCAACTGCGACGGCGGCAGCGGCGACGTTTCCGGCGTGATCCGCATGGAAAGCCCGGCGTTCATCATTCCGCCTGGCGCCCTGCCCGAGATCGCGTTCGATCACTACATCGCGTCTGAGCTCAGTTGGGATGGCGGCAACGCGGAGGCCAGCGTCAACGGCGGCGCCTATGCGCTGATTCCCGCCTCGGCCTACACCTTCAACGCGTACAACATGACGCTGACCGCGGCTTCGGGCGGCAACACCAACCCGTTGGCCGGACAGGGAGCCTTCTCTGGCACGGACGGCGGCACGGTGAGCGGCAGTTGGGGTCAGTCGCAGATTGACTTGGGCTATCTGAACCTGGCGCCCGGCGATTCGGTGCGCCTGCGCTTCAACTTCGGCAACGACGGCTGCGCGGGTGTGGACGGCTGGT
>JAYRVL010000880.1:0-6802 GCA_041918575.1 Anaerolineae bacterium
AGGTTTCGATGGCTTCGCCGTAGTTGCACCAGTCGTGCGGCAGGGCAATGGTGGTGAGGGCGCCTTCGGCCTTGGCGGCATCAATCAGCTTTTGCATGTCGGCGCTAACGCCGGGCGCAGCAGGTTCAGGGGCTTTGGTGGCCGGGGCGGCGGGCGTGCAACCCGCAACGAGCAGTGCAAGCACAGTAATCAGGATGCTCAGATGCATCAAACGGGACTCACTCACTTCTTGTCTCTCCTTATTCGTCGTGTTTTCGTCATGAGGGTAAGCGGCTGTGGCTTATCCAGGCCTGAAATCTGATAGATCGAACGGCATTTCGGGGTCAGTCGAATCTGTGACAAGGGACACAGGAAGCGCCACGCGGCGCCGGCAGTCATCGTTCGTTTTGCGACTCCACCTCCTTGTGGCAGACAGATTGGCCCCGCAGATGGGGCGAAGAGGAAACAAGAACTTCGGTGCAGGAGACATTCTAACACCGTTCGCCCATATCGGCAAAGGCGCGTAGAGACGTTACATTGCAACGTCTCTATCCCCGGTGGCTTGACACTCCCTTCGTCCTGAGGTAGACTTCAGTCAGTTGACAGAGGCAGGAAGGAGCAGCGCCCGTGGCGGAAACCGATAATCCACTGAAGAGCTTGATTCTGACCTACAAAGAGACCTTCGCTGAGTGGCTGATGGGTAAGCGGTTGCGCTCGGTGCGCACCTTGACCATCGAACTGCCGGCCTCACGTCAGCGCAGTGATCTGCTTTTCGAGGCGGTAAGCGAAGATAACGATGTAGGGTTACTGCATATCGAGCTTCAAGGAAAGCGCAGTGCGGCCCCTATGCCTTGGCGCATGGTGGATTACATGAGCCGCACGGCGCGGCATGAATGGGGACGCCGCGCACCGCAGGGCAGCCTGAAATTACAGAGTGTCGTTCTCTACGTGGGTAAAGGTGCAGGCGCAGGCGATAATGGAGGGTACACAATCGTAAATTTCGCCGGCCAGGCTAGCCTGACGTGGCGCTATGATGTCATTCGTCTGTGGGAACTCGACGCAGAGGAGGTACTGCAACTCGACAAGCCGGCCCTCCTGGCGCTCGTAGGACAGATGCATATGGTGGAACCAGGACGGATCGTTCCCGCGGTGCTTGACAAGATTGCGGCCATACCCGACGGCGTACAGCGTAATGAGTTACTGACAGCATTGATCAACCTGATTGGAGATGAGGGGGTGCTGAAGATGGTCGAGCGTATGATTGACTTGGAACTGCTGGACACGCCCTACTTGCGACGGGTTCGCCAACAGAGTTGGGAGAAGGGTGTTCATGAAGGGCGCCGTGAGGGCGTGGAGGAAGGACGCCGTGAGGGCGTAGAGGAAGGGCGCCGTGAGGGCGCTGAAGAAGGGCGCCGTGAGGGCGCTGAGGAAGGACGCCGTGAGGGCGTGGAAGAAGGGCTGCGTGCGGCCGTATTGGCCGCCATCTCCACGCGCTTCAATCCGCAGGTGCGCGTTTATCAGCCCCTGGAGCAGCGTCTGCGTCAGATTCACGATGTCAGCACATTGTCACATCTGCTGGAAATCGCTATCACGGCAAACGCCCTGGATGAATTCCAATCTCAAGTGGAAGCGGCGACGACTGGTACCACGATCGCGTAGAGACGTTGCATTGCAACGTCTCTACCTCATCCCCATAAACTCCTGCACTGCCGCGGCCACGACCGCGCCCTGTTCGAGCATCACCATGTGCCCGGCCTCTGGCGCCTCCACCAGCCGCGCGGCGGGGATCTGCTGCGCGAGAAAACGGCTGAGCTTGGGCGGGGTCAGCCGGTCCTCCAGGCCGACGACGACCAGGGTAGGCAGGTCAATCTGGCTCACCTCGCCGGTCACGTCGAACGTGCTGCACGCCAGGAAATCGCCATGCGTTACCCCGGCCGGGATGGTCAGCATTGCCGCCACATAGGCATCAATGGTTGCCGGCGCGGCCTGGCGCTTGTAGGCCCATTCGGCAATCAGCCGCGCGGTGGTCGCGTAGTCCTGGCGCACGCCTTCCAAAATGGCCGGATTGACGTAAAGCCGCGCGCCGGTCCCCACCAGGATCAAACCGGCCAGGCGCTGCGGGTGGCGCAGCGCCGCCGTCTGTGCAATCGCGCCGCCCATCGAATGGCCGGCCAGGACGAACCGCGGCAGCGCCAGCGCAGCGGCCCAATCCACCACAACCTGCGCATATTCCGCAATCGTGGCGCAGCCCGCGCCCGTGGATTGACCGTGACCAGGCAGGTCCAGCGCGTAGACTGTGGTCCCCGGCAGCCGCCGCAGCTCGCCCGGCCAGTGCATAGACGTGCCGCCCGCGCCGTGAACCAGCACCAGGGGAGGAACATGCGTCGCCTCCCGCGGTTGGCTGCGTCGAAAATAGATCGTCTGCTCACCCAGTTGAATCGTTGGCATGGATCGCCTATGCCGTGACCGCGCTGGCCGCCGGCGCGGCCGCGTGACCGGGATAGGCGCGGTCTTCCAGGTCGGCCAGGTATTTCTCAACTTCCAGCGCGGCCGCGCAGCCCTGCCCCACCGAGGTGGCCACCTGCTTGAAGCGCGTGTCCTGGATTTCACCGGCCGCAAAGACGCCCGCAACGTTCGTGCGCATCAGCTTGTCCGTCAGCAGATAACCTTCCTCATCCAGGGCGAGCTTGCCCTCGAACAGGGACGAGTTGGGCAGGTGACCGACAAAGATGAAGACGCCGCCGGTCGGCAACACGGACGTTTCACCGGTCTTGACATTCTGCAGACCAACCGACGTCACCGCGCCGCCGCCGTTGTCATCGTTGATGGACGTGATGACGGTGTCCCAAATGATGTGGATCTTCTCATGCTCGAGGAGGCGCCTCTGCAAAATCTGGCTTGCGCGCAGGCTGTTGCGGCGATGGATCAGCGTTACTTTGGAGGCAAAGCGAGTCAGGAAGAGCGCCTCTTCGGCCGCGCTGTCGCCGCCGCCCACCACCACCACCTCACGGCCGCGGAAGAAGAAGCCGTCGCAGGTCGCGCAGTAGCTCACCCCGCGGCCGGTCAACTCCTTCTCGCCCGGCACATCCAGCTTGCGCGACGACGCGCCCGTGCTGACGATGATCGCCTTCGCCTTGTACTCCATCTCGTTGGCCGTATGCACCGTGAACGGGAACTGCTCGAAATCAACCCGGTCCACATAATCGTACTCGATGCGGCAGCCAAACTTTTCGGCCTGCTTCTGCATCTTCTCCACCAGGTCCGGGCCGCTCAGGCTTTCCGGGAAACCGGGGTAATTCTCCACCTCGTAGGTAATGGCCACCTGCCCGCCGATGTCGTTGCCCGTAATCAGCAGCGGATTTAGATTGGCGCGGGCCGTGTACAAACCGGCCGTCAGGCCCGAAGGCCCACTGCCGATGATGATGACGTTCTCGACCGCCTGCGCCGCCGTCGGTTCGATCGCTCCATGCCCGTTGGTTCCATTTTGACTCATCTTTATTTTCCTCTTTCTCTTTTTCGACCCGACTGTCCGATTTCACACCCCAGTTTGACGCCTGCCCGAACAACCCGACATTCGCCTCGATAAGGCGCTCAAGGGTAGTCATTCGGATAGGCTATTGGATGGCCCGCCGCGGACTTTGGTTACATGTCGCCCCGCTCGTACAGGATGGCCGCCGCCGCGGCCAATCCGGCCGTCTCCGCGCGCAAGATGCGCGGGCCAAGACCAACCAGGTGAGCGCCGACCGCCTGCGCCAGGGCCGCCTCCTCCTCGGCAAAGCCGCCCTCCGGCCCCACGAACAGACTGATGCGGCAATCGGCCGCGTCCAGCCCTTGCAGCGCGTCCTTCAGGCCCCGTCCGCTGGCAGCTTCCCACAAGAACAAAACCAGGTCGCTTTGGCCAGCCGCCTCCTGACACGCCGCGGCCAGTTCCAACGGCGCGGTCAGCGCAGGCAGCCGCGCGCGCCGCGCCTGCTCAGCCGCCTCCTGGATGATGCGGCGCCAGCGATCTTCCTTCTTCAGCAGGCTGGCCCGGTCAGTCCGCACACAGCGCTGCGTCAGCAGCGGCGCGAAACGGCTGATGCCGATCTCCGTACCCTTTTGCAGCAGCCACTCGAACTTTTCGCCCTTCAGCATGGCCTGATACAGCGTGATCTGCGTGCCCGGCTCGCCCGGCGCCTGCGCCTGGCTAAGCACGCGGCCTTCCACCCCGCTGCGGCTCAAGTGGGTGATGTTCACCCGGTACTCGTAACCGCTGCCATCCAACACCATGATCTCCGCGCCAGGCCCCAACCGCAGCACTTCACGCAGTTGATGCGCGGTCCGCGCATCGAGCAGCACCGTTTCATCGCGCATGGCCGTCGGTGTGACAAAAAAGCGGTGCATGAGGCCCCCGTCAGCGCCCGGTTCGGCGCTGCGCCACCAGGCCCACCCAATCGCCTTCGTCCAAGCGCGTCGTCACGACGAAGCCGTGGCGCGCCAGGCCGGTCAGCACGGCGTCTGCCCAGGTGTCAATGATGCCGCCCAAAATCAAATAGCCATTGGGATGCAGCCAATCGTGCAGCCCGGCATCGAGCAGGGCGATGATGACCTCCGCGAGGATGTTGACGACGAGGATGTCGAAACGGCCGCTGTCGGTCTCCGGCGCCGGCGGCAGAGGGGTCTCCAGCAGGCTGATCTGGTCGGCCACGCCGTTGATCGCGGCATTTTCCGCGGCGATGCGCACGGCCAGGGGATCAATATCGGTTGCCACGATGGAACGCGCCCCTAAGCGAGCCGCGGCAATGGCGAGAATGCCCGAACCGGTACCCACATCGAGCACGTTGACGCCCGGCTGCACCAGGCGTTCCAGGTTGAGCAGGCAGAGGCGCGTACTGGGATGGGCGCCGGTGCCAAAAGCCATGCCGGGGTCGAGCCGGATGACGATGTCGCCGGGCTGCGCCGCGGCTTCGATCCAACTGGGTACCACAAAGAGACGCTCGCCCAGACGAATCGGCTGGTAGTGGGCCTTCCAGGCATTGGCCCAGTCCTCTTCGGCCACCTCGCGCACCACCGGCTCAGCAAATGCATACAGCATCTGCAGATGCCAGAGCGCTTCTTCCACCTTTTGCACCACCGCGGCCGCCTGCGGCCCCTGACGGACATAGGTGCGCACACTCATCTGCGGCGCAGTCAGCTCGCCTCGGCTGTCGAAGCCGGTCAACTCCACCACCGCGCCCGCCGTGCCCGCCTGCTCGTCCGCGTAGCGGTTGAAGACCTCGCTGATCGCCTCTGCGGCTTCGCCGTCCGCCAGCACACTGATCTCAAGCCAATTCACACAACACCCCGTCTGTCTTCTGGCGCTTCGACCCTGGCCTCAATTGGACGGCTTGAACGCCTCGGTGATCGCGTCCACCAGTTTATCGAATGTTCCGCGCGGGGGCTTGTTGATATCAGGGGTGCCCAGTGTCTCGCCCAGCTCGCGCAGGAGCTGGCGCTGGCGCTCGGTCAGTTTCTGCGGCATCATCACCTGCACCGTCACAAACTGATCGCCGCGATTGTTCTGGCGAATGTAAGGCACGCCTTTGTTCCGCATGCGGAAGGTGTGCCCGTGCTGCGTGCCCGGCGGAATCGTCAGCTTGACCGGGCCGTCCAGCGTTGGGACCTCAACCTCCGCGCCCAACGACGCCTGCGCCAGGTTGATCGGCAGGTTCAGATGAAGGTCATGATCTCGGCGCTCGAACAGCGCATGCGGCTGCACATGCAGCACGACAAACAGATTGCCCGGCGGACCGCCGCGGGAGCCTGGCTCACCCTCATTCATCAGGCGAATCTGCGTGTTGTCATCCACGCCGGCCGGAATGTCCACCTGCAGGGTGCGCGTCACGCGGTTCGTCTTGACGCCGCGGCACTCGGTGCATGGGGAGGTGACGATTTCGCCCGCGCCGTTGCAGCGCGGGCAGGTGGTGCTCGTCACGATGGCGCCAAACACGCTCTGCTGGCGTCGCTGCACTTCGCCCGCGCCGTTGCACTGCGGACAGCGCAGGGGCGATGTGCCCGGTTCTGCGCCGCTGCCCTGACAGCGCGTGCAGGGTTCTTGTCGCGTCACCTGTAAGTCCCTGGTCAGGCCGCGCACAGCCTCCTCGAACGTCAGGGTAACATCGATGCGCAGATCAGCGCCGCGGCGTGGGGCCATGCGGCTGCGCATATTGCTGCGCGCGCCAAAGCCGCCAAAGAACTCATCGAAAATTGAGCTGAAGTCGCCAAAGCCGCCCGCGGCGAATCCCCCTTCACCGCCCTGCGCCCCAGCATGACCATAACGATCATAGCCCGCGCGTTTATCACGGTCGCTCAGCACCTCATACGCTTCGTTGATTTCCTTGAACCTGGACTCCGCATCCACCGCTTTGTTCACGTCAGGATGATACTGCCGCGCCAGCTTGCGATACGCCCGGCGAATGTCATCTTCACCGGCGTTGCGCTCGATTCCCAATACCTCGTAATAATCGCGTTTTGTACTCATACCCAGGTGCTTATGGCAACTCCTCTTCCCGCCCTTGTCCGCAACTCACCCCAACAGTCCATGAAAACGATCTGCGCCTTGATATCGTTTTAGCACTCAGACCCCTCGAGTGCCAGGCAATCATACGACGATTGCCCGTTTTTGTCAAAGCTATCCGGCTTATGTTGGCAATTCCAAATTTTGCGTAACTGCTCAGGCGGCCCCCCTGCCCCCCCAATCCTGGGGGGAAAAGCATTCGGCTCCCCCAGGATTGGGGGGCAGGGGGGCGCTGCGGGCGCTATCGAGACCATTCTCACTGCCTGGCTGAGCAGTTACAATTTTGCG
>JAYRVL010000881.1:0-1987 GCA_041918575.1 Anaerolineae bacterium
CTCACGCAGCGCGGGCGCATCACCAACAGTGATTACCAGGCACTGCAGCCGGAGGTCAGCGCAGAAACCCTGCGCCGCGACCTGGCCGACCTGGTGGATCAAGGCATTCTGCTGCGCGTGGGCGAGAAGCGCGCCACGTATTACATTCTCAAGTGATCGTGCCAGCCAGAAGCCCGGGTTTCTTACAATCCCACACTATCCCACGCGTATCCCACGAAATCCCACAGGTATCCCACGCTGGCGTGGTGAGTCCGTATGTGGCAGATTGACGACAGGCCCATGTTATTGACCTGCATGGTCATCAAATCAGGTCGTGTACGACCAGAATCTCCTCAATCTCGGTCATAAATTGGGTCAACGGCTGCGCAGACATCCCTTCAGGTGTCGGTTCATGCTGCTCAGCCTGACCAAACGGGTGGCGATGCCATGTTCCATGTTCGTAGTCGCGTCCATACAGGCCCGCCTTGGCTAACCAGAGCCAAATTCAATCGCCGACTGTTTTGGCTGAAAAAAGCCTGCACGAATAGACTTGGGCCGATAGTCAGATGCAAGGTCACAGTGGCGTTCGTCTGCTCAACGATGTTGAAACCCTGTACAAACCAGAATCGGCCACTGGCATCGTGCGCCTCAAGAATGAGGTCGTCAATGGTCTGAATCATAACGCTATCCGCGCAGGTCACTGATCTGTTGCCGCACGGTGCGGATGCCATCCACGGCCGTCTCCCACGCCATGGCGTCTGACTCTACCTCCCAGGTATAGCCGCGCTGTTCGGTGATCCGCTGCTGCTCGAAATCGTCGAAGCTCATCTCGTATTTCTGCGCGAGCTGCCGATCTGTCAGACTGTAACGCGCCAGCCGGCGCCGATATTCGGCTTCAAGCAATAATGTCAGTTTGTCATTGATGCTATTGACTTGGCCGAAGGGTAGATCATTCAGATGTCGCACAACGTTATCGGACAGGGTGGTTGTCACACTCATCAGTGCACCTCCTGGTGTTCATCCGATCAGATTATACTCGAACCACAGCCGCCTGCCAACATAGACCGGTCAATCGGAACCAACTCAATTCAAAATGGACTGTTAGGGGGCTTTGGCAGGTCGGCGGATTTCGGCTATAATGCAATCCTTACTGTAACTCCTGCAGGGGTGTGACCATGACGCTGGACGATATCATGCAAGATATTTATGCTTTGGAGGACGACATGCGCACCTATGAGCGCAAATATGGCGTCTTGTCCGAAACCTTCTATGAAGCCTACGCGAACGGTGAAGAACCGCCGGACGACGCATGGGTTCGTGATTGGACAGCCTGGGCCAGCGCGTACCGACTCTGGCTGCGACGGCGCGATCAGTATCAGGCTACGCTGCATTTCTTTCTGACCGAAACCCAGTCCATCATTGACGTGATTCAGAAAACCGCCCGCATGAAACCATTCCTGGCAGCACATGCTGAGGGGGTGTGACCATGACATTGGACGACGTTTTGCGCGACATTCATGCCATGCGCGAAGACATCCTGGTCTTCGAGCGCAAATACGGAATTCCTACCGAGATCTTCTACGTGGCCTACCAGGAGGGCGAAGAGCCGGCCGATTCGACCTGGGTCCTGGATTGGAGCCAATGGGCCGGCTCGTACGAAATTTTGCAGGAGCGTTTGACCTGGTATCGCCGCAGCGTCGAGCAACTACCCATCCGCACCACAAACACCTGCCGCCGGACATCAAGCATCACCGCGTGCCCGCGCCGGGCCTCAGCTTTTCACAACCCAACCTGCCCTTTCTGATCGCCGAGATCCTGGGGCCTGCAGCCCACGACCCTACGACGGGCTGAACATCACCGGCGTGACTGGCTTGACCGATGCCGAGATTCGCATGCTCAAGCAACTGGGCGCGGTAGAGCTGGCTGTGTGATTGCTGGATGGACACTGCACTCGCCGCCGAGCGACCTGGTCTTTCCTTGCCAAATGTTCAGAAACGAAGTAAGATTA
>JAYRVL010000882.1:0-3974 GCA_041918575.1 Anaerolineae bacterium
AATTCGGCCGAGCTTGCCAAAGCGATGGTTCAGGATGAAGTGCAGGTCGAAACCTTCGACAGCATGGCCGGTTCGTCCGGTTTGGGGTTCATGGTGTGGGAAGCCTGGCAAATGAGCCAGGCCGGGGCGGGAATGGATGAAATCCTGGCCCGACTGCGTGTCATGCGCGAGCGGATGCTGGTCTTCCTGACGCTCCAGGATTTGCGATTTGCGCAGATGAGCGGACGTGTGAGCACGTTGCAGTTTGCCCTGGCTTCGCTGCTGGATGTCAAACCGATCATCGGCCTGCACGAAGGCTCGCTCGATGTCCAGGGCCGTGTGCGCACCCGCAGGCGCGCCTTGCAGCATCTGCTCGACCTGGTGGTGGAAAAGGCGGGCAAGGCGCCGGTCAACCTGGCTGTCATTCATGCCCGCGTGCCCGATGAGGCCGCCAGCCTGATGCAGCAAGCTGAAAAGGCGCTTACGCTCAACCTGGCCTTCGTCACGCCGCTGTGTACTTCCATTGCAGCCAATTTAGGCCTAGGAACCATCGGCATCGCCGCCTATCCGATTTAGGCTCTTGTCCGTCGGTCTTTGGCAAGGGGGGATCATGATGATCGAAGACAACACCGTCGTGGAATTGCTGTCGTCACATGTTGATCGTTTGCTGGTGGGTGACGATCACGTGCAGGACTACCTCGCCTTGTTTCCTGGTCTGCGCGAGGAGATCGCGCCGCTGCTGCGCCTGGCGCGTGACCTGGCTGCCTTGCTGCGGCCGGTCAAGCCGCGTGCGGCCTTTCGCCACGAGCTGCGCCGGTCATTGGTCTCCAGCGGCTACCGCCAACTTTCCCCTTCGCTGGCGCTGCAGCCATTCGCGCAGGACTCGCGCCGCGAGTGGATGCTGAGCGCGGCCGCCATTGGCTCAGCCGTGTCCGTGGTGGGCGTCCTGGCCTATCTTTGGCGCAACCGCAGCAGCCACGCGGCGCCCACCTTGCCGGTGCAGTGAGTCGCATACATCCAAGCAGACACCCGCTTTTTCCAGGAAAGCGGGTACCTGCTTCGGGTTCTTACTCCGCCCACATCCGCGCCAGTTCCACCAGCGTACGCATCGGGTTGGCCGATGCTCCGCGTGGCGCATAGGGCTTGTGATCTTCCTGCCAGGCCGAGCCGGCAATGTCCATATGCATCCACGGCGTGTTCGCTGGCGCAAACTCCTGCAGAAACAGCGCCGCGGTAATGGCGCCTGCGTAGCGCGTCCCTGTGCTGCCCTTCATGTCGGCCACGTCGCTGTTGATGCGTTCGCGATAAGGCTTCCAGAGGGGCATGCGCCACACCGGTTCGCCGGCCGCGTCCGCCGCCTTTTGGACGCGTGTGAACAGCGCTTCATCATTGCTGAACACGCCGCTCATGTCCGACGACAGCGCCATGACGATCGAACCGGTCAGGGTGGCGCAGTCAATCACCGCGGCCGGCTGATAACGGGCGCTGTAACAAAGCCCGTCGGCCAACACCATGCGGCCCTCGGCATCCGTACTGATGTACTCGACCGACTTGCCGTTCATGGCCTTCACCACATCGCCCGGCTTGATCGCGTCCGGGCCGGGCATATTTTCGGCCGCGCACACCAGGCCCACTACCCGCACCGGCAACTTGAGCTGCGCAATCGTGCGTAGCGCGCCGATGACCGCCGCGCCGCCCGCCATATCGCGTTTCATCTCCCACATGCCGTCGTTCGGCTTCAACGAAATGCCGCCCGTGTCGAACGTAATCGCCTTGCCGACCAACACCAGCGTATCGGCTGCTTCTGCGCCCGCCGGGAAGTATTCGAGCACGATGAACTGCGCCTCTTGCGCGCTGCCGCGGCTCACGCTCAGGAATGATTCCATGCCCATCTCGCGCATCGCCGCTTCGTCGTACACGGTCAGGTTGATGCCCAGCCCCTGCGTCATGACCTGCGCCTGCTCGGCCAACACCTTCGGCGTGACATAATTCCCTGGCTCATTGACCAGGTCACGCACCAGGTTGGCGCTCGTCGCCATGATCTCGCCGACCTGCGCGCCGGCCTCCAATTCACTGACCGCCTCAGCCGACGGCGCCAGCAGGATCAGCTCATCTGCGTTCACGGTGGGGCGCTGCATGTTTTCTTCGCGTTTGTGGGTGAGGAAACGGTAGAGGCCGAGCAGCGTCCCCTCGACGGTCGCCTGCGCCGCGCGGTCGGCCGTGATTCCGACGCTGGTCAGGCCATGCAGTCCCGTGGCCAGGCGGCGCAGCTTCAGCTCGGCCAGGGCTTGTGCGGCTACCCCGGCTGCTTGCCGAACGACCGTCAGCGAAAACTCGGCCTGTTTACCCAAGCCCACCAACAGGACACGTCGCGCAGCGACCGCGTCGCTGGGGCTGTAGAGCAGGCGTGTCTTGAGCGCTTCGCCGCTGAAGTCGCCGGCGGCGATCACCTGCCCGATCAGGCCGCCCAGGGCGGCATCAAGTCCGGCGTAGCCTGCTTCCGTGACCGATTGGCCCTCGAACAGGCCGAGGGCGAGTAAGTCGCTGGCGACCGCCTCTGCGGCGATGTGTTTGACGATGATTTTCATGGTGTTCTTGACTGGGTGACGCTTCTCCCTGTGCGGGGGGAGCGTCTCCGCGAATTCTCTCCTTGTCTGATCTATGTTTCCGCATTGGGCATCTGCTGCGTATATCTTCATTATACACAATACACAGACTCGCAGCAAGAAGAAATCCGCAGGATCGTGCGTTCACCTGCACCCTGTATTCCTGCTATTCCTGCTCTGAGGATGGGACAACGCGGCGATTGACGCGGCGCTCTCCCGCGTGTTACAATCGGCAGCGAAAGGACTCTGTTCGTGATCACTATGGCCCGTCATTGGCAACGGGGACGCCCGTTCATTCTGCTCGTGCTGCTCATCGTCGGCCTGGCGCTGACGGTGCGTTGGCTGCCGCCGCTGGTCAAGAGCGCGCAGGCAACGCAGTTGGCGCGCAGCGCGCTGCCTGGTCGTTCCCAGCCCACCCCATTGGCCCCGGCTCTGCCGGGCACGCTGCGCTTTGCGGCCATTGGTGATTACGGCGGCGGAGGTCAGGCTGAGGCGGCTGTCGCGGCCCTGGTTGCGAGTTGGAACCCCGATTTTGTCATCACCCAGGGTGACAACAACTATCCGGCCGGCGAGGCGACGACGATTGACCCCCACATCGGCCAGTTCTACCACGATTACATCTTCCCCTACACCGGCAGCTACGGCGCGGGCGCCGCGGAAAACCGCTTCTTCCCGGCATTGGGCAACCATGATTGGATAACCGCGGGCGCGCAGCCCTACCTGGCCTATTTCACCTTACCCGGCAATGAGCGCTACTACGATTTCGTACGCGGCGCCGTTCACTTCTTCGCCGTGGACAGCGATTCTCATGAGCCGGACGGCATCACAGCCAGCTCGACGCAGGCTCTGTGGCTGCAGACTGCCCTGGCCGCCGCGCCCGAACCCTGGAAGCTGGTCTATTTCCATCACGCGCCCTACTCTTCGTCCGCGCACGGCTCCAACACCACTCTGCAATGGCCCTTTGCCGCCTGGGGCGCGACCGCGGTCCTGGCCGGGCATGACCACAGCTATGAGCGCATCCTGATGGACGGGTTTCCCTACTTCGTCAACGGACTGGGCGGCTACACGATCTACGCGTTTGGCGCGCCTGTGGCCGGCAGCGAGGCGCGCTTCAACAGCGATTTCGGAGCTATGCTGCTGGAAGCCACCGAGACGCAGTTGACCTTTCAATTCATCACGCAGGCCGGCGTGCTGGTTGACACCTTCAGCCTGACCGCGCCTGTCACACTCACCCCGACCGCGACCGCCACCCCGACTGACACCCCGACCGCGACCGCCACCCCGACTGACACCCCGACCGCGACCGCCACCCCGACTGACACCCCGACCGCGACCGCCACCCCGACTGACACCCCGACCGCGACCGCCACCCCGACTGACACCCCGACC
>JAYRVL010000883.1:0-5852 GCA_041918575.1 Anaerolineae bacterium
GCCAAGATTCAGCCGTACTTTGATGTTCCGCCAGCCAGCGATCCCAACGTATATTACTTCCAAGTGCAAGGAGAGGAGTTCAAGCCAGGATTCATTCGCTTATGGATTCCTACCGCGACGGCACGTGAACTAGAGCAACTGGTGGGAGGATTGTCCAGCGAACAGCTAGAAGCAGTCATAATTCGCTCCGGAGCCGAATTCAGAGAGTCACGGGCAACATACAACGTGAATCCAGAGGAAGCAAGAGCAATAACGCTCACGAAAGATTCGTATGCATTGCTTGATGACCTGTTCCCAAATGCCGTGAGCGATGCGCATCGCATCCAACTTTTAATTGCGCAGTTGAGTCAATAGGCCCACGGCGCCTTTGTGAGGCTCGCTATGTACTGGGATGTCAAGTTCGTCAAGCCGCTGTCCGATTATCGCATCTATGTAGAACTTGAGAATGGGCGCCAAGGGATATTCGACGTAAAGCCCTATCTGGATCATGGTGTTTTGCGCGAGCTTCGGGACGTGCATTACTTCGCTCAGGTCGGCATCCAGTGCGGCGCGGTGACCTGGCCAAACGAACAGGACATTGCTCCGGAAACTCTGCTGGCCGAAATGCTCCCTGGAGAACCGCCAGAGCCGTCTGCCCAGAAACACATTGACGCTGGCGGCTGGAAGGCAACCGGTCGCACCTAGAAATTGATCCAGCGATTGTCGGACCATTCTCGCAACACTCATCAACCGCCGGACGTGAGAGGGTGGACAGCAAATGCCAGATCAAAGAGGAACAGATAACCTGCGATGAAACGCCTGAAAATCGCCACCCTGGACAAAGGCTGGCACGATAAGGACGAAATACTGCTCCACGCCGCCTTCCAGTTGCTGGCCGACTTCGTGGAACAGGAACATCCCGAGAAAATCGTTGACTGGAACGCGAACGAACTACACAAAAGCGCCTGGGACGAAATCACGGCCTGTACAACGTGTACAAATAATAACAGCCGCCAGGATCAGGCGCGGGTCGGGCGGGGGCGCGGGGCCAGGTTTTCCTTGCCGTATTTGCGCACGAGGAAAATGGCGATGGCCCAGGGCAGGATGCCGTACAGCGTCTGCGCCGCGTAGTTGTTGGACGAAAGCACCAGGTAGGACTGCACCGCGTTACCCCAGCCGTGCAGCAGGATCATGATCCACACGCTCTCGGTGTTGTTGTAGAGCCAGGTGTTGACGATGGTCCAGCCGATGATGCCCATCGTCAGCCCAAGCAGCGAGGCGATCAGCGGCCCCGGACCGGCGGCCAGGTTATAGTAGATGATGAAAGGGAAATGCCACACGCCCCACAGGAGGCCCAAGATCCAACTGGCGCGCTCGGCATTGAATCGGCTTTGCAGTCGCGGCAGAGCAAACCCGCGCCAGCCCGGCTCTTCTGCGATGCCCGTGAAGATGAGCATGTACAAAAAGAACGGAATGAACGAGCCGATGGGCAATTTCGCGGCGTAATCCAACTTGCCGCCGCTGGAGAGCAGCCCCAGGCCGAGGCTGACCACGCCCAGGGCCAGCGGAATGCCCAGCGCGGCCAGGTACCACCTGGTTTCGATCCGCCAAAGAGTGGAGCGGCGCCACAGGTCTCTCAGTCCGGCCCGGCCTTCCACCACAGACGTGACGAGGATGGCCGCGAACAGCGGACCGGCGCCCAGTGTGAATAAGAAGTAGACCAACGCCTGCCCGGAGTTCAACCGCCCGGCCAGCAGATCGAGGAAATACTGAAAGTTGGTCTCATTGCTCAGGGACATCCCCTGGCCGGGCGCAAGGGCGATCGCGGCCAGTTGCAGACTCCAGGTGATGGCGTAGGCCAGGACAAAGAACGACACGAGCGGGTGCTGCTTGATGAGTTTCACGGTAACTCCTTCGCGTTGGACACATTCTGGTCCTTCATAACCCAAGAACTGACGACAGCGATTTCGCTGCGAAATTAACCTTCGACTCACACAAGGGATGTTATGACCTTCATAACCCAAGAACTGACGACAGCAATTTCGCTATCTGTTGCATGTATGAGTCATCCAGATGTCCAAGGACCTTAACAATCCGTCGTTTGTCAATTACCCGTATCTGCTCACAAAGCACAACCGAATCTTGACTCAGGCCACCAACATTCGTTGAAACGAGTACGTGTGAAGGCAAAAGCGCACGGCGAATCTTTGTCGTAAACGGTGCAATGATCGTATGTGGGCTTGCTGCGTTTGCACGATCAATTTGCAGGACAACGGCTGGGCGCACGCCCGCCTGTTCTGTGCCTATGACTGGGTTGAGATCGCATAACACCACATCTCCGCGCGTGATTGTCACCACTGGATCTCTCCGCGTGCCAGGCGACTCTCATAGTCTTCGAGATTGGACAAATAATCGGAAAGGCCTATCTCGGAGAGTTCCAGTGTCTCAGTGAACTGATTCCACAGCTGCCAGCGGGTGCTATCTTGTCTCATCAGCAAGAAGTCTATGAAATCGTTCACTTCTTGAACGAACGATTCGGGCAACTGAAGAACCTTAGTGATGGTCATGTCATAAACGCTCATTTTCTCGCTCGATTCTCAGCTAGACGATGCATCCACCGTCAACGCTGCTGAAACATCATTGTGCATCTACTTCTAAATCGTTTGGACAATCCCGCCAGGAGCGAAGCGTGCTACGGCTCTGTTATCGCTGGCAGTATACCCCTGCCCTCTGCCCGTGTCAAACATCATTCGCCAGCCATCGGCGCCATCTGTTGCGAATCTATTCGATCAAGGTACTCTGTTCGATGTTGATCATGCGCGCGTAGAGAATCTGCTCGTTCACCTCCAGGTTGTTGATCAGGCTCAAACCGCGCACAATTCCGTGGCCAATCGCCTCTCCCACGATTTCGCCGTATTCGACCTCCATGATGACGTTGTCGGCACGCGCATCATTGGAAACGCTGTCGGGGTCTTGCCAGGTGCCGGCTGCGCTCATTTCGGTGGACGCCTTCATGAAATCCAGCGCCTCGGCCTTGAAGCGCGGCAAGGCAAAGGTGAGTAGCTCACGTTGCACCCGCTGGAAGTGGGTCTGGGTGCTCTCGTCGCCAAAAAGAAGTCCGAAGAGGACGTCTTTGGCGTGTTGGAGCAAGGCCTCTCCTTCCCTGGTGCGGTATTCTTCCCCGATCAAATCGCTGCCCTTGACCGGCGCACTCGCCAAAAGATACCCCTCGGCGATGAGTTTGGCGCGGTCATACGATCCGTAACGCTCCAAAAAGGCCGTCAGCACCGGCAGATTCAGTTCCATCGCACGCAGGCGCACGACGCGCTCTGAACGACCTCTCAGCTTGGCCTCCTGTAGCTGCTTGCGATCCATCTCCTGCAGGCTGTGCGCGTCGAGGGCCAGACGGATGATCTGGTCAATCAACCAATCCTTGTCTTGAGTGGTCAGGAAGCCGCGCAGTCTCTCCTCGAACTGCGGGACAAGGTCTTTGTTGACCTGGCGAATGATGGTTTGGATAGTGGTCATGGTGTCATACTCCTCACAATGGGTTTACCATGCGTTCGGCATCAAAACACATAGCCATGCATTGCGATCTCTGGCGCAAATGCCTTGTCTATGATCTCTCTCTGACGGCTCGTGAAGACTTCCTGATGCGGCCTTCTGTCTGTGCGATGTTCTGATTTGGCCCTGACCCCCAGCGATCCCGCGAACGGGATGCCCAACTGGCCGAACACCTGGGTTAGCTCTTGCATCAGCGATTCGTACTTGAGAACCCGATCTACCAGGATTGCCCCACGCGAGTCGGTGTATTTCGGATAGTTGATGCAGAACCAGCGCCTGTCGAAATACTCGTCCAGGGTGAGGACGCCGCCCTTGCGATCGTTGATCATGGCATAGTGAGACAGCGTCTTGTCCCACGGGTTTCTTTCCACGCAGAACTTGAAATAGGTTTCCCACACTTCCCGGGATGTTCTCGCCCGTATGATCGTTGCCGGGAGATGACGAACGTATCTGTGCCTGCGCCAGAGGTGTCTCCATGTCATTTTTAGGGTCGCTTTCAGGTCGCGCCCTCTGCTTTCGATGATTTCCGGTAGGGGATTCCAAAGACCCTGGTAATTCCTGGCGCGATGCGGTTCCACATGCGGCCAGATGGGCGTGACCACATCATCCTCTCCACAAAACTGAGACAGGTAGACCTCGATGCTCGTGCCTGCCGTCTTCTTGGTCTTGATGAAGATGAATTTGTACTTGTGCGAGATGATCAAGATGCGCTCCGAACGACGGTTGATGCCTGAACTGCTGCAGTATGCCCCCTGGCCCCCAAGTATGGGGGGCATTGGGTTGGCCTCCGAACAACGATTTGTGCATGAGTTGCGGCAGTATACATCCATTGCTTGACTGCGTCAAACGGTGTCTGCGGCCGCCGGCAAATCCGAATTTTGCACCCATTCGACATTCGCCCCCCTTCCCCCCAACTTCGGGGGAAGCCCA
The DNA here is from genome assembly GCA_041918575.1 of Anaerolineae bacterium. Lineage (GTDB taxonomy): Bacteria > Chloroflexota > Anaerolineae > SSC4 > Amarolineaceae > Amarolinea. The sequence continues at coordinate 4,474 of JAYRVL010000883.1, forward strand.
GTTCCCCTCAGGCTCCAGGTTTCCTGGCGTGAAAAAGGATCGCCCGGTACGGCTGCTCGATGCTGCCGCCGGCCGCCTGAATCACGGCGGCAATCTCCCGGTTCAACGCCAGCCGCAGCCCCTCGTCCATGCCGTGCAGACCAGAACGAGTGCGCAGGAGCTTGACGTACCTGTCCGCGCCCAGGGTCTCGACCCAATCGTAGGTCTCGACCGTCACCTCTTCGATGCCGCAGTACGCACGGAAGTTGCCCTCGATGACGGTCCGCACCCGGGCGGCGTCCATCGGCTCATTGGGCCGCTCGACCTGCGGTGCGCGCCGGCGGAAGACTTCGTCAATGGCATGTGACCAATCCGTTTGCGGGTCCACGCTGATCTGCCAGAAGAAAGCAAAGGAGCCGCACTCCTTGAGCGCGGTCATTACTTTGGCGTAACCCACTTCGGGGCGAATCCAGTGAAAGGCGTCCGCAGAAACGGCCAGGTCGAAGCCATGCGGCGGCAGGTCGCAGGACTCGAACTCAGCCCGGACGATGGTCACGTTGGGGTAAGCCCGGCAGTTCTGGGCGGCGAACGCGGCCAGGCGCTCGCCCAGCTCGATTGCCAGCAGGCGATAGCCCCGCCGGGCGAACGAGACGGTCGCATTGCCCGGCCCGCAGCCGATCTCCAGGATGCGCCCGTCCGCGGGCAGCGCGGCCAGGCGGATGATGTCCTCGAAAAGCGCGTCGCAATAGCGGGTGCGCGTTTCGTTGTAGAGGTCAGCGACCGCTTCGAAGATGATGCGGCGTGAGCGGTCAATACTCATCGGCTAAACCAGGTCCGATCTCTGTGATCGTTCAGGGCGCCAGCTTCTTCCCAATCTGAACCACGAGGCCAAAAAACGTGGCGAGCCAGGCCGCGATGGCAAGATAGACGAAATAGCGAGGGATGGCAAGCAGAAAGTCAACCTCAAGCGCCCTGGCGAGTTGAAAGGTGCAGACGGTGTACATGCCGAGCGGGAAGACCAGGCCCCAGTACAGCGGGTGATAGGTCAGCAGTTGATGTTTGTAAAGGTGACGCCATCCGCCGAAGACGAGCAGGAGCGGAATCCACCACGTTCCAATCGCCCAGAAGAAGAGGGTGAAGCCCTCGATGAACGGCATCATGTTGGCGAGGAAGGGATAGTTGCCGTTGAGGATGATGTTGGCGCCCGCCAGGGTGGTGATGGCAACGGCGCCCATGTTGATCCAATAGGGAGGCGTCAGCTCCTGCGGGTTGAGCTTGTAGAACATGAAGCGGTAGAAAATGAGCGAGATGACGAGGATGTAGAACATACATCCGAGCAGGAAGAAGCAGAGCATGGCGAAGAGGAATATCTCTTGCCAGGCGCCGAAGCGGGGGGCGAC
>JAYRVL010000884.1:0-3630 GCA_041918575.1 Anaerolineae bacterium
AACGCCTGGCACCCCCTCGGTTCCGGCGTGGAGGGGGCTTACCCCACGGTCTGGGCCCTGGCCTTCGATGGGCAGGGCAACCTCTATGTCGGGGGCAATTTCACCAGCGCGGGCGACCAGCACGCCCGCAACATTGCGCGTTGGGACGGCAGCGCCTGGCACGTCCTCGGCTCCGGCGTAAACTATTTTGTGTATACTCTGGCGCCGGACCGGCAGGGCAATCTCTATGCCGGCGGCAAATTCACCTACGCGGGGAGCGTGATGACCCCCTACGTTGCGCGCTGGGACGGCAGCGCCTGGCACTCCCTCGGCTCCGGCATGTGGGGATTTCGTCCATATCCATACGTCAACGCCTTGGCGCTGGACGGGCGGCGCAACCTCTATGTCGGCGGCTCGTTCCAACGTGTAGGGGGCAAGCCATCGTCAAACATTGCGCTCTGGATCGGTGAGGCGGTGAGGTATCGGAGGTTTGTGCCATTTTTTCCAACTCGTTACTCGACTTTGGCGCCTTGACAACGGACGGAAACCTGTAATCAGCAGTAACTGCTCAGCCTGCCTGGAATTCAGACAGGATTCACAGGATTCACAGGATATTCGAACTCTCGTGCCGATAGTTTTGCACACCACAGAGCAAGAATCCTGTACATCCTGTTCATCCTGTCCAAATCAACTTGCAGGGTGAGCAGTTACCACGAATGAGGATAAAGGGCTTATCGTCCCAGAGGTTGAAATGCCTCGTGACCCGCCAGTATCGCTCATCAGCGCAGGGGAAGATAGTTGATCTGGTCAACGTATTCATGGGGCTGGGCCGCGCCCCAGACAAGAGCCAAATCTTCAATGGTCTCGCTCAGGGACAGCTTGGGATTCAGGGTGAACATACCTGGAAAGTGATGCCCTGACGCAAGATGATCACGCAGATGTCCCGGCATCGAATTCCGATTTTTCGTGACCAGCGTGAAGTCGTTCGCTTCGCACCACAGCAAGATGTCAGGGTCAAGCGTTCCAATTTGCGGCGCGGTTGGATCACCTACGCGCCAAACAATGATGTCAGGGTAACGCGTGTGCAATCCTTTGCGTAGGCTCTCGCCCACATTCTCATCGAGGAGATACTTTCGCATCGGTATTAAGCTGACGCCGCCTGGCGTTCAGCGGCGATGGCGCGCAATCTTTGGATCGCGGGCGATGGGTTGCGGTTTTGTTCCTCCCACCGACGATTTGTGTTCTCAAGCCAATCCGCGAGATAGGCCGTGATCCCTTCTCTGTTGTGCAAGTAGTAGGTAATGGTCGCGTAAACCTGTTCGAGTGTCACCGAAGGATACTGTGTGACAATGTCTTCCGGCTGACGGCTGCGATAGACATAATCGTAGAGAACCGTTTCTATCCCAACCCGCGTCCCCTTGATGCGAATATCATCGGGCGCAAGAAAGCTAAAGTATTCTTCGAGTTGCATGGCAATCACCCCCGAGGCAAATGATACCATAAACTCAGCGTTTTCGCAGAAAATCGCCGAAGAACGCCACCAAACACACGCACGGCAACTTGCCCCTACTCCCAGCGAGACGATGATCTGTACCTCTTTTGTGAAAATCAGCCGGCATGCAAATTGATGTAGCCCAGGGGCGCGCGCGTGACCTGTTCGACCGGCATCACGTCAATCAGCTCATAGGCGCGCGAGCCCAGGCCCAGCTTCTCGCCGTACTCGACAACCTTGTACGGATCCTTGAGCGGCCCGTGCAGGTGCTGGAAGGGATGGCCCTCGGTGTACCAGGGTTCCATCGAGAGCGGCACATTTTCCTCGATCAGCCGGCTGTGCGCGATCATGTCGAGGGACGCCTGGTCAATCGCCACGATGTCGTCCGAGCCGAAGATGCCCACGTCGGGCAGGATGGGCAGGCCGGTGAAGCCAAAGCAGTCGCAGACGGGCGTCATATGCGTGCCAATGTTGATGAAGGTGGTCTTGCCCGGCGCAAAGGCAGAATCAGATCCACGATGAAAGGCCGGCCGCCGCCGTCCTTGACCGCCTGCACCACACGCCGCACGAACACCGGGTGCAAGGTCGAGTAGCCGACGTTACCGCCGAGGTGCATCTTGATCGCGACATTCTCGCCCTTGACCCGGTCGCGGATCCCCAGCTTGTCCACGATCAGGTCCAATTTGATCGGCAGCGTTTCGTTAGCTTCCAGCCGCGTTTGGCGGGGCGAAGCATAATACACAGTGCTTGGCACGGTGCTTGGCATGATATCTCCTTCGATGTGGTAAAATAAGCGCTGCAGGCTAAGGCCGTCATCGGCCCGCAGCAAGTGACGAATTACGCAAAGTATCTCGCGCAGGGGAGAGTTTGTCAAATGGACAATCCCTTGACCCAGGAGAAGCTATGAAAACGCATTGGTACAAACTAACGGCCGCGGATGCACTCAAGCAGCTCGGCAGCGATCCGGCGCCAGGCCTGACGGGCGCCGAGGCACAGACGCGCCTGGCCACGGTCGGCGCAAACGAGTTGGTCGCGCGCGGCGGCCGCACGAGCTGGGAGATCATCGTCGAACAGATCACCGGCGTGCTGACGATCCTCCTCTTCATCGCCGCGCTGGTCTCGGCCGTGCTGGGCGACTGGATCGAGGCCATCGTGATCCTGGTCATCGTCGTGCTCAACGCCATCCTGGGCTACACCCAGGAGGTCAAGGCCGAGCACTCCATGGAGGCCCTCAAGCGCATGGCCGTACCCAAAGTGCGCGTGCGCCGCGACGGCCAGACCCAGGACATCTCGGCCCGCGAGCTGGTGCCCGGCGATGTAGTGATCCTGGAAACCGGCAACATCGTGCCCGCCGACGGTCGCGTCCTGCAGAGCGTCAACCTGCGCGTCGAGGAGGCCGCGCTGACCGGCGAGTCCGAGCCGGTGGAGAAGGACCCGACCCTGGTCTTCGAGACCGACAAGGCCCTGGGCGACCGGCGCAACATGCTCTACAGCGGCACGATCGTCAACTACGGTCGCGGCGAGTTCGTGGTGACCGAGACCGGCATGGGGACCGAGCTGGGCCACATCGCGACCCTGATCCAGGATGTGGTGCAGGAGCAAACGCCGCTGCAGCAGCGCCTGGACAAGCTGGGCAAGTGGCTGGCCGGCGCCGCGTTGATCCTGGTCGTCGTGATCTTCATCCTGGGGCTGTTGCGGGGCCAGAACGACATCAAAGAGCTGCTGTTGACGGCGGTCAGCCTGGCGGTGGCGGCCGTGCCCGAGGCGCTAACTGCGGTGGTCACGATTGCGCTCTCGCTCGGCGCCCAGCGCATGCTCAAGCGCCAGGCGCTGATCCGCAAGCTGCCAGCCGTGGAAACGCTCGGCTCGGTCACGGTGATCTGCTCGGACAAGACCGGCACATTGACGCTGAACCGCATGACGGTCACCGCGCTTGACATCGCCAACCATGCCTTCGAACTGACGCAGGCGCAGGGCGAAACGGAGTTCGAGCTGGTGCCGACGGGCAGCATCCCCACGCCCGGCGCGCAGCCAACCCTGGACCTGCTGCTGATCGCGGGCGCGCTGGACAACGACGCCGTGCTGTCGTCCGACGAGAAGCAGCCCGGCCGCTATCACGCGGTCGGCGATCCCACAGAAGGCGCGCTGGTGGTGGCCGC
>JAYRVL010000885.1:0-5563 GCA_041918575.1 Anaerolineae bacterium
ATCCTGTTCATCCTGTCCAAATCGGCCTGCAGGGTGAGCAGTTACCAATCTACGCTCACATCGTACACCGGCACGCGCGGATCGCGGCCCTGGTACGAGTCCTTGATCCACGCGTATTGCGGATCATCCTGGGCTGCCAGGCTTTGCGCGGAGCCGGCCAGGATATTGAGGTAGTAGGTGGTGTAGCCCACCGGGCTGGAAACCGGATGGTAGCCCTCAGGGATCAACACCACGTCGTTGTCGCGGGCAATCACGGCCGCATCAATGGGATAACCGGCGCGGTGCAGCGGCGATTCCGCATCGGTGTACACGCGCTGCACCGCGTAGCCTTCGGGCCGGTCAATCTTGTAGTAGTAAACCTCATCCAGGTCGGCCTGCACGAGGCTGCCATTCGCTGCCGCCACATGGACATCATGCTTGTGCGGCGGATAGCTCGACCAGTTGCCGCCCGGTGTGTAAACCTCGACCACCACCAGCCGCTGGCAGGGGAAGCCGGGCTTCAACATGCCGTTGATCTGCCGCGTGGCGTGGTCGCCCCCGCGGATCTCGATGCTGACGTCCGCCGGTGTGACCAGCCGCGGGGGAAAGTCCTGCTCGGCTGCCGCCCAGGCCACGGCAAATTCGCAGTCGGTCACGGCTGTGACGATGAAAGCCGTATCGCGCGGCAGGTAGAGGGCGTAGGGCAGGCCGCTGAATACGTTTGCACGCCGGCCCAGGTGGCGCCATTCGCCCTTGTCGGACGTTACCGACAGCCTGCCGCCCAGGACCACCAGGGCCAGCTCATGCCCGGTCGTTTGGAATGACCACGCGCCGGCCGCGGCCAACCGGCGCGCTTGAAAATGGATCGTGTCCCACCCGGCGTTGGCTGGCGTCACCTCCACGATGACGTCCGCATCGGTCGCATGGCCGGGATGAATCACCAGGTTCTCAGCGGTGTATTGGCGCATTTCAGACATCCTTCTCATCTCCTGCCGGGCATTCAGTGTGAATCCGTGTTGATCCGTGTACTAATCCTACGGTGCGACGGCGCGGCCATCAGGCGCGATTTCAATCGCTCTTGCTACGCGCCGGGCCGGCCGTACACCTCAGCCGCCAGCCGAAACACGACTGGCGGCGATTTGGCGGCGCTCGACCGAATCACCAGATTGACCGGCGCCACCTGGCTCTCGACCGGCCGCTCCTCCATCAGGTTCAACAGCATTTCCACCGCCAGTTGGCCCAGGCGCAATTTGGGTTGGTGTATCGTGGTGAGCGGTGGGGTCATGTACTGCGCCACCTCGACATCATCGAAACCAACCAGGCTGATCTGGCCGGGCACGTGCAGACCGAGAGAGCGGCAGGTCAACAGGGCGCCGATGGCATGCATGTCGTTGTAGCAGAAAGCAGCCGTGACGCCGGCCTGCAGCGCCCTTACCATCAGCGCCTGACCATCGGCCACATCATCGGAGTAGCTGCGGCGCTCCGGCGCCGCTTCCTGGATCCAGGCCTCCTGAACGGCGACGCCGGCCGCTTGCAGGGCGTCGAGAAAGCCCTGTTTGCGCTGCCGGTTGGACGCCGGGCGGTTCGCAGCGCCCAGGTAGGCAATGGCCGCATGGCCCAACTCCAGCAGATGGGTCACCGCCTGCCGCGCCCCGCTGTAGCTGTCAACCTCCACCGTGTGAAACGGCTTCAGGTCGGCCTCCGACTGCTGGTTGATCAGCACGATCGGCGCCCCGATCCGCACCAGCTGCTCCACATGCTCTTCGGTGAGCCGCGAAGAGGCCGTGATGATGCCGTCAACCCGCCGACGGTGAAACGACTCGATGACCGCCATCTCCTGCGCGGCGTCGTTGTAGGACACGCCCAGGAAGACACTCATGCCCGCTTGCTTGGCTACTTCGTCCACCCCGCGCGTCAGACGGCCATAGAATGGATCGGCAATCGAGGTGACCACCAGTCCAATCGTGTTGCTGCGCTGTTCCTTCAGGCTTTGGGCCACCGCGTTGGGGATATAGCCCATTTCATTCGCCAGTTGTTGGATCGTGTGACGCACCTCCGCGCTGATGAGCGGGCTGTTTCGCAGCGCCCGTGAAACCGTGGCGTGAGAAACGCCGGCAGCCCTGGCAATATCCTGAATGGAGACTGAGCGACGCATCATCCCACCACTCCTCACGTCACTTCGCGTCGGGATTGGGCAGCATGTAATCGCGCACGATGCCGGTCAGCTCATGCACTGCGGCGATGAAGCCGCGCAGCGTGCGAATGGTGGCGCCGTAACTATCGAATTCCTGGACGGTCAGGCCGTCTTCATCGTACGCCCGGCGAAAGTCAGGAATCTGGCGGTAAAGTGTTTCCACGATCTGTGGATCAACCGGATTTTGCATCCGCTCGACCACCGGAATATCACTGGCGTTCACCTTCAGCGCCCACTCATACGGGATGGTCAGCACAATGTCGCCGCCGATCAACTCGGCCCAATGGCCCAGGTGACGATACGCGGCCGCCAGCGGCCGCACGCGAAAGCCGCGCGCCTGGTAAATGGCGCAGGCTTTCTTGAAGGTCGCAATGCCGGCCCAATCCAGGCAGGTTGGATCAATCTCGATGCCATCCCGCTTGACCACCACCTTCATCCAATCGTCCAGGCGGCCGATCATCATCGTGCAGACCGGCGCCATGAACGCGATGTCCAGCCCGGCGGCCTCCCGCCGCCGGAGGCCCCGCTCCACGGCCTCGCCGACCGCAATCATCTGCGGCGTCGTGAACGAAACTGTGGCGTTGACGCTGACGCCGGCAAAGGTGGCCTCTTCGATCGCCGTGATTCCGGCGACCGTCACCGGCGCTTTGACCTGCATGTTGGGGGCCAGCGTGTTGAAATAGATTGCCTGGCGGGCGATGGCTTCGGCGTTGCGGTAGTTCTGCGGGTTGGTCTGAATGGAAAGGCGCCCCTTCTTGCCCTGATAGCGTTCATAGGCGGGTTGCAGCAGCCTGGCGCCGCTCATCGCCATCTCTTCCACCAGTTTCCATGTGATCTCATTTTCGGACCAGGTTGGGTTCTCGGCGATGAGTTGGCGGATGCGGTCGTGCCAGAGATGGCCTTCTTTTTTCAGCACCATCACGACGATCTGGGGATTGGTCGTGGCGCCGACTGCGCCATGTTCGATGCCGTAGGTCAGCTCTTCGATGGAGCAGGAGTCGTTCCAGTAGTCGGTCGGAGTTGCGCCGACCATTTGCTTTAGCGGACTGAGGGCTGTTGGTCTCATGTTATAGCCTCCCGGAACCGATCTATGCAATTCATGCACTCGTGTGCATTTTATATGCATAATCTGGATTTGTCAAGAGACCGCTGCACACGGCGCGCTGGTTTTCCAAACTCGCTTCCGATGCGCGCAGAGCCGTTCAAAGAAGAAGTCCGGCATCATTCGATGCCGGACTCGTCGCGGAAGATGGTACCCCCAAGGGGATTCGAACCCCTGTCTCCACCTTGAAAGGGTGATGTCCTGGGCCTCTAGACGATGAGGGCAGACCATAGTTTTATTCCAGGACAAAAACGATTCTACCAGAGATGGGGGTGTCCGTCAAATTGAAAAGTCACTGCGTCACCGAATTACTGAGGCGCGCCCTGGCCGATCTGGCATGAGCCATGCTGCGCGCAAACGCCGCACGCCTGGCAGAAGTCGTCGGCCTGACCCGGCTTCATGACCCCCTTGTCATGACGCCACTGCACCAGTTTGCCCACTTCTTCGGGCGGAAAGGGGCGCTCCTGTCCAAGCTGCACCAACATGCGCGTGATTTGGGCAGCCGATTCCAGTTTTTCCAGCTTGAGATACGCCTCGAACGGCGTGCGGGCAACCGTCACCGACCCGTGACGCTGTAAGATCAGGGCGTCGTAGCGTTGAATCAGATCATGGATGATGACCGCGCCTTCGGCCGACGCGGGCGTGGCGTAATCCGTGGTGGGAATCAGGCCCAGGGTCATGACCACCTCGGGCAACAAGCAGCGCGCCAACGAGATGCCGGCAATGCTCAGGGCAATCGCCACGGGGGGATGGGCATGGACGACCGCGCCGATGTCCGGGCGCTGACGGTAGGCCTCCAGGTGCAGGAGCATTTCTGAGCTGGGGCGCAGTCCTCGCGCCGCGCCATGCTGCGGCCCGATCACTTCCAGTTGATCGTTGACCAACAGCAGTTGGTCCGGTTCGATGAAGCCTTTGCTGAAGCCGCTGGGCGTGACGAGGTAGCGCCCTGCCGCCAGTTTGACCGAAACGTTGCCATCGCTGGCGATGGCGTAGCCTTTGTCCCACAACAGGCGACAAATGAAAACGACTTCTTTGCGCCAGGCGAGTTCCGTCATAGGCATGGGTCGCCCGGCGTTGGGCAGCGGTCGCTCGTAACGTGGCTGAGCCATCCATCCTCCTGAGTCGAACGCAGATTGCGGTTTCTATCTTAACACGCAGGCGCTGGGGACGTCAAAAGCAGACCGCAGTTCCAAATGTAACCCCGGTTTTTACTGCCGAGGGCGCAGAGGGCGCAGAGGAATCACGCCTTGCGTCGCGACTGCCCTGATGGCCGTATCATTGGCGTCGGACGCCTGAGCAGTTGCTGGAGGAAAGGAAAAAAGAGGCCGGGCTCCAGTGCTGTTGTGCGTGGAACCCGGCCTTGAGTGCTGTGCGCTGCTGTCGCCCGCTCGCGCAGGTGACAGCCCGTGTCGTTAGCGGAGCCATCCCTGCTGGCGCATCACCTGGGTGACGACCGGGATATTGATCTCCTTGCCCTGGTACGCCTGCCAGGCATAGTAGACGGCCATGATGTGGGGTACGAAGAAGAGCACCCACAGGAACAGGGCGCCGCAGCCCAGCGTCACCACCGATCCAACGGTGAACAGAATGGCCGCTACGAATTCATACACGATCGCCGCAACAAAGAAACCAACGGACTGCAGCGCATGATGGCGCTGGAACGGCCGGTCCTTGTTGCCCTCGGCCAGCAGGAGCACAACGCTCACCAGCGGGATTTGCAAGAGCACCATGCCCAGCCAGGACAACGCCGACATCAGCTTGTCATCCGATGACACATCATAGCTGACCGTGGGAGCGCCGGCGGCTGCCGTGGGGACGGCCTGCGGCTGCGCCGACGCTTCGAGCGTGGGCAGGGTGAAGGTCGGACTCTGCGCTGCCGGGGCCGGCGTCTGCGCTGCTGCAGCGGAGAGGTTCGCGTCCGCGGTGGTCATCTGCTCAGCCGCGGCCTCGATCGTTTGATTCACTTCAGCGATCCACGATGCGGCCGGCTCGCTTGGCTGCTGTGGCTCGGCGGCGTTCGTTGGGGTCGTGTTCTCGTTCATGTCACTCATGCTAAAACCTCCTCGGTTCGGTCCGGGAACTCCTGCCCGGAATGGCGAAATGTCGTTACCTGCGTTTCTGTCTGACCGGCGTCTATGCTGCCGGCGCTCAGCCTATTATACGCAAGGGGCGGCGGTTGGTTTCACAACTCTCCAATCTCCAATCTCAATTCTCCAATCTCAATTCTCCAATCTCAATTCTCCAATCTCAATTCTCCAATCTCAATTCTCCAATCTCAATTCTCCAAT
>JAYRVL010000886.1:0-1925 GCA_041918575.1 Anaerolineae bacterium
AATCTCACGTTCGGCGGTCAAGATGCGGCTGCAGCGAGCGCGCCAGGTATTTGGGGAGCACTATACCAGGGAAAGCCTGGTCAGGGAGGAGGTCCAGCCGTGAACGCCCACCACGTGTTGGAAATGGTGACCGTCTACCGCGAACTCACGGTGGCCGAGCGCCGCCATGTGCAAGAGCATGTGACCGACTGCGCACCCTGCGCGCAAGCGCTGGCGCAGGCGCAGCGCGTGGACGCGCTGCTGCGAACCTTGCCCATGCTCCACAGCACCCCTGCCCAGGATGCCGCCCTGCGCCGGCGGGTGGTCGCCAGTCGCCCGGCGGCTCCCCGCACCTCGGCCGGCTGGTATTGGCGCCCGCAGATGGCCTGGCTGGTCATCGTGATCGTCGTCGCCGCCCTGATCGGCAGCACCGGCGCGGTCGCCGGCCAGAGTCTGCCGGACACCCCGCTCTACCCGCTCAAACTGGCGGGCGAGCAGGCCCGCGGCTGGCTCATTTGGGACGCGACCGGCCAGGCCGAATGGCAACTGGCCCGCGCCCGCACGCGGCTGGACGAGATCAACCGGCTGGTGGCGCAAGGACGCCTGCCTTCCGAGCAGACCCTGGCGCGCCTGCAGCAGCAGTTGGCCTCGGCTCTTGCCAGCACAAGCCGCACTCCCTTGTCTGACATCGTTCGCCTGCTGCAACAGGCCGACGCGCTCACCGGCGATGCCCTGACGCAGGCGGAGGTTTGGCCGCTGCCCACCGCCGATGACCTGGCCGAGCTGCGCGCCAGCCTGCGCCAACAGCAGCGGGTGATTGCCGCAGGGTTGGCCGCGCCGGAACAGTTCCGGCAAACGCCCACGCCTGCGCCCGCGAACAGGAACGAACAGCCCCCAACAGCCACCTCCACGCCGCTCGACGCGCCAGGCCCAACCTGCCCACCGGATTGCACGCCAACGCCAACCGCCAGCCCTCTGCCGACCACCCCATCGGCGCCCACGGCCACCGACGCGCCGCCCAGCGCCACCCCCACGCTGCCTGCGCCATCCACGGCCACCGACACGCCGTCCGCGGCGCCCACGGCTACGCTCACCGCGACCCCGCCGCCCAGCGCCACAGCCACGCCGACGCCGTCCGCAACGCCCACGCGGCCGCGCATCCTGCCGCCGCGGCCTTCCGGCACCCCCCGGCCGCGGCCCACATTACCGCGACCTCCGGGGCGCACTCCCACGGCCACGCCGGCAGATACCAGCACCGTCAATCCCGCAGGCACTCCCACGGCCACGCCGGCCGGCACGGTTACGCCGGTCCCAACCGCAACCCCTACCCGCGATCACACCCTGCCGCATATCACACGCACGCCGCGACCGCCGCCCCGCTGGACGCCGCCGCGCTGGCCGCCGCGCCCCACCGCCACACCCGTGGCTTCCCCCGTGCGGCTCGCCACAGAGACGCCAACGGCCCCGCCCTCGGTAACCCCGACCCCAGAAGCTGCACCGGACGATACGGTCACCCCGTTGCCCTCGCCAACGCCAACGGCCGCCGGTGGAACGACCGGACGGCGCCGGTCGTAGCGCACACCTCCGGCTTGCACGTTGGCGCACCGAAGCATGATATGCCGCGGACAGCGCCGTCACGCCGCGACGCCCACCGAATGAATTCGGTGTCTGATACATCAAACCCGCTCAAGCGGGTTGCGCCGGTGGGAACCCGTCTTGACAGTGAGATCGTTTTCGGCTTGCCCAACGCCGGATGGTGCAGCCAGCCTTCGCAAGGGGTGACGGGCGTCACGCCGGGAGCTGCCGGATGAATCCGGCGTTACGGTGCGCCGATTCTAAAAACCAGGTTGACCGCGCAGGCTGCTGCCTCGTCATACTGACCAGAAGCAGCCGTCAACATCGCCTCTGCGCCGATTCAACCCGCAGCGTCGCCAGACCGAATCGAG
>JAYRVL010000887.1:0-1896 GCA_041918575.1 Anaerolineae bacterium
GGCGGCGCCTGAGAGGCCGCCGCAGCCTTGTGCTGACCGAACGCTTGAACGGGGATGCGTTCAGCCGTTCGCAGACAACATCACGCAGGAGGAACAGATGACAGAGATCAAAAAAGTGGGCGTCATGGTGGGCCGTGAATGGTCCTTTCCCCCCGCATTCATCGAAGAAGTCAACCGCCGTAATGTGGGCGTTTATGCAGAGTATGTCAAACTCGCCGGCACCGTGCAGAACGAGCCGAACGAGTACGCGGTGATCGTAGATCGCATCTCGCACGAGATCAAATACTATCGCACGTACCTCAAGAATGCGATTCTACAGGGCGCCTATGTCATCAACAATCCTTTCTGGTGGTCGGCCGATGACAAGTTCTTCGAGGCATCATTGGCAACCAAACTGGGCGTCGCCAGCCCACGCACGGTAGCGTTGCCCAATAAAAGCTACGTTCCCGGCGTCATCAGCGAAAGCCTACGTAATCTGAAGTACCCGATTGACTGGCAGGCCATTGCCGACTACGTGGGGATGCCGGCCATCTTGAAAGACGCCTGGGGCGGCGGCTGGCGCGATGTGTACAAAGTGAATTCGGTGGATGAGCTGATCTACTACTACGATCAAAGCGAGCAGCTCTGTATGATCGTGCAGGAGTTCATCGAATGGGATCACTACGTGCGCTGCATGTGCATCGGCCAGGAGACGATCCTGCCCATGAAGTACGACCCGCACGAGCGCAAGTATCATGTGGAACATGCGCACATGGACGCAGAGCTGGGCCAGCGCGTGGTGCATGATGCGCGCCTGCTCAATCAGGCCCTGGGCTACGACATGAACACGGTCGAGTTCGCGGTGCGCGCTGGGACGCCCTACGCAATTGACTTCATGAACCCTGCGCCTGACATGGACATCTATTCCCTGACGCCCCATTACTTCGAATGGGCTGTCGGCGCCATGAGCGACCTGGTCATCAACCGGGCCATGCAGCCCGTGTGGCAGGGCTATCAGTATCCGTGGGGCAAACTGGTCAGACCGTAGACGGCGGAGGGAGAACCGATGAGCGCCGAAAACCAGATCACCGATGTCATTGATTACTACCATGACCTGTGTACGCCGACCCTGGCCGCCGCCACCTGTAACGAGTTGGAACAGGGAATGCGCGACCGCCGCCTCTTTTTCGGCGACCGACCGCTCTGCACCGTGCTGCGACCGCATCTCCTGACGCAGGCGCAATGGGGCTATGTCGTGGGTGAGTGCGAGCTGCTGCTGAGCGCGTTCAACAAGATCTACACGGCCATGATGGCCGATGCGTCGCTGCGACAGCAGGTGGCGCTGACGCCCGCAGAGGAGTATTTGATCACCCTGGAGACCGGCTATGCCACACCGGTACCCACCGCGCGCCTCGATTCCTTCTTCAGCCATGACGGCACGTTGCATTTCGTCGAGTACAACGCCGAAAGCCCGGCGGCCATGGCCTACGAAGATGTCCTGGCGGAGGTCTTTCTGGAGACGCCGCTGCTCAAGAAATTCCAGGAACGCTACCCCGTGCAGCCGCTGTGGGCGCGCCAGCACGCCGTAGATGCCATTCTGGAGATTTACTACGCCTGGCGCGGCAACCGCGGGGCCTTGCCCACCATCGCCATCGTGGATTGGCACGGAGTCCCTACGGCCAACGAATTCATCCTGTTTCAAGAATACTTTGCCCGCCAGGGCATGCGCGCCGTCATCGTCAGCCCGGACGAGCTGGAATATCGCCACGGCGCCTTGATCGCGCACGCCGCCGGCGGTGGACTGGCGGTTGATTTTGTCTACAAGCGCGTGCTTTCGACCGAGCTGCTCGAACGCTACGGCCTGAATCATCCGATCATTCACGCGCTGGCCGACGGCAAGATCTGCATGATGAACCC
>JAYRVL010000888.1:0-3646 GCA_041918575.1 Anaerolineae bacterium
CCATACAACAGCTTGTGGTCATTGGCAAATCGCACACAACCTGTAGGAACAGTCCTGTTTTCGCTCAAACGTTCTACGCGACGGCTTGTGGCAAGTGCCTGATGACCTACTACCCATTGGGGTGTCGAAAACAGGCTAAGGGTTCGGAGAAAACATCGCGTCCCGCGTGGACCCAGGCATTTTCCCGGTCAGTTACAAGAGCATGTTTGCCGTACACACTAGAGTCATTTTACACGAAGTGGGGAAAAATCACAAGGCAGTCTGCCGTAACGCAGGGATTCCAAATGCAAGTCCCTGGTTTGCGTCGTTGATGCACCGAAGCGCAATCGGTCGCAGCAGGCGCGATTTCGACGCTCTGCTGAGGCCCGCCGGCGCAGGTCAGGCCCGCGCTTCCGGTTCGAGCGCAGCCAGCAGACGACCAAAGGTGGCCTCCAGCGCCTCCGGGATCACGCGTGTGCCGCCGGTCACGGTCATGTAGTTGGTGTCTGCATTCCAGCGCGGCACGATGTGCATGTGAACGTGTTCCGCCACCCCGGCGCCGGCCACCGCGCCCAGGTTGATGCCCAAGTTGAAGCCGTGCGGAGTCAACGCCTCACGCAGCGCAGCCAACCCCCGATTGGTAATCAGCATCATCTCGGTCAGCGTTTCCACGGACAGATCTTCCAGGCTGGGTTGGTGAGCGTAGGGAGCAATCAACAAATGGCCATTGTTATAGGGGTACAGATTCATCATCAGATAGTTGTATCTTCCACGCAGCAAGATGAACTCGTCGCGGTCGCGTGCGCTGGCGGGTTTGTCACAAAAGATGCAGCCGGCGACTGGTTGTTGGGAATGACTGCGAATGTAGCTCATGCGCCACGGCGCCCACAGAATTGACATGGTCATGGGTCCTTCCAGGGTGGTTTTTCGCTTTCGGGCTGTGACTCAACGGTTGTGTTCGTCAACGGGCCTCCCGAAAAGCGGATCATGTCTGAAGCCACGGATACACTTGCAGTGTACCAGATGTGCCGCGCGGCGTCAATTTAGAACCGGTTTGTGTTGTTTGCGGAAGCTACCATCCTTGACCAGACGGCAAAACCGGTGTATCGTATGCGCATGATGCACGACGCACCGACACAGCCTGATGATTTGACCACGGCATTGCGCACCGGCCAGTCGCTGGCCCTGCCCACGCGACGCCTCGGCCATCCGCTGCACTATGAACCTGTTGTCGCTTCTACCCAGCCGCTCATGCACCTGGCTGCGCAGCAAGGCGCTGAAGAGGGCCTCGTGCTGTTGGCCGACGCGCAAACGGCCGGAAAGGGCCGCCTGGGGCGCACCTGGCAAGCGTCGCCTGGCTCCAGCCTGCTGCTTTCCATGCTCTTTCGTCCCGCGCTCAGCGCGTCACAGGGACCGCGGCTGACCATGTGCGTTGGCCTGGGCGCTGCGGCCGCCGTCGAAGAGATCACCGGGCTGCCTGTGCAGTTGAAATGGCCCAACGACCTGCTTCTGCACGGCAAAAAGCTGGCCGGCGTGCTCACCGAAACCCAACTGGAGGGCGATCGCCTGGCCTTTGCCGTCGTGGGCCTGGGGCTGAATGTCAACCTGGCGCTGCCGGCCGAGCACGAGCTGGCGTCCACCGCCATCAGCCTTTCACAGGCGCTTGGCCGACCCGTCAGCCGGCTGGCGCTCCTGCCGGCGATCTTGCGTCATATCGAATACCACTACACGCGCCTGCAAGCGGGCCATTCGCCCTATGCCGCATGGGCGCAGCGTATGGCATACTATGGACAGATGGTGCAGGTGACGCTGCCGAACGCAACCCTCACCGGCATGGTGACAGGCGTTAATGCCGACGGCGGCCTGCTCATGACCGACGAGCACAGCCGAACCCACACGGTGTGGGCTGGCGATGTGCGCTTGTTGCGCCAGACAGAAGCAAACGATAGGGACCTCCCATGAGCATTCAGTTCGATTGGCATGATTCTGAAGATGAGCGCTGGCGTCATGACCATGACGACCATCGCCCGACCCCACACGATTGGCGACCGCCCGATTCTCAGGAGCCGGCGCAGCCTGCGGCCGCGGCGTCGCTGGCGCAACAGCCAAAGGGGCGCCGCGTGGCCACGCAGCGCACCACGCACTGGGAAGCGACGCGCGTCGTGCGCTACCTGGGCCTGGGCGTCCTGATCGGCGCGCTCATCAGCCTGGCAGTCATCACCATCGTGGCCCAGCGCAATCGCGCCCTGGCCCGCGCGGACCTACAGGCCGTCATCACCGTGGAGGCCAACGCCCTGGCGGCCGGCGATGAAGAAATCTTCTTGACCTTTCAGGATGACAGCGATGCCGCCTGGCAGAACCTGCAAAAAACGCAGATGGATCAACTGCGCAGCCGGGCCGTCAGCGTTACGTTGACCCTGGAGGATTTCATCCTCACCGGCGACGTCGCCTGGGCCACGGTGCGCTATCAACAAGACCAGGTGGATTACCAGCGCATCCAATTCTACCGCCTGGTGGCGGGCCAATGGAAACGCACCGCGCCCGACGCCGCGTACTGGGGCGAAGAAAAAAGCCTGGAGACACGGCATCTGATCTTCCATTATCGGGAAAAAGACGAGGCGTTGGTCCAGGCTCTCAGTATAACGGCTGAAAATTTCTACAGCCGGACGCACCTCGATTTCAACGTAGGCGCCAGCCCGCAACTCGAGTTCTACCTCGACCCGGATGCACAGCCGACGCCGGCGCGTTTCAACGAAGGACGCTTTCATCTGTCGTCGCCGCAGCTCACCGGCGTGCGCCTCGACGGTCAACTGCCGGCCGACCTGCTGGAGACCGTCGCCTATGACATCAGTTTGCGCCTGGCGATGGAAAAATCAGGGCTTTTCCTGCGTTCCAACAACTTCGCCAACAGCAATTGGGTGCTGCTGCAAGGCGTTGTCTTCTGGCAGCTCCAGCGTCTCGTGCCTGACAGTCGCATGATCTCAGGTCTGAACGATCAGTTCAGCACGATCGCCTCCCAGGGACGCTTCTTGCCCCTAACCACGCTCTGGCCGCCGTTCCGCTTCGGCAGCATCGAACGCACTTCGCTGGCGCTGAGCCAGTCCTACCAGGTGGTCGCCTACCTTGCCAACAGCACTGACCCGGGTCGCATTCCCATCCTCCTGCGCGCCCTGGGCGACGATTTGGCGCCCGACCAAACGATGCAGCGCCTGGGTCTCGATCTACGCGAGTTCGAGCAGCAGTGGCGCGCCTACGCGTTGGCGCCCTGACGGTCATCTGCTATAATGACCCTCATCGCTGGCTTGCCCATCGTCACAGGCTGAAACGTTACGAACCGGATTTCTTGGGTGATTCGACTTTTCCTTGACCGTTGCCGACAATTTACCGCACGTGGGGCGCGGTCCGCGCCTGAACGCCCCCGCCAGGCGCCCGGTGCAGCCATGCACGGGGTGCGCAGCCTGCTCGGGTTGATCCTGGTTTCCCTGTTGATCGGTCTGCAGCTCGAAGCTGGCCGCGCCGCGCCGCTGCCCTTTCAATCCAACTCCACCAACCCCACCGCGACGCCCACCCCCACCAGCACACCCACCAGGACCCCCACCAGCACCCCCCGAGGCGGGAACCACCCCCCCCCCCCCGCCATACCGCCCCCCGCCCCCCCCCCCCCCCC
>JAYRVL010000889.1:0-5165 GCA_041918575.1 Anaerolineae bacterium
AAGAGATTCCCATGCCCACGGGCACGGAAGAAACCTGGCGCCGCACGCGCCTCACCGGCTTCAAGTTGGACGCGGTGCAGCCGTTTGCGCCTGAGCACGATAGCCGTGTGGCGAAACAGACCGACTTGCCGGCTGTCATTCAAGCCGAACTGGCCACGTTGAGCGCGAACGCCGGCGCCGTCGTTCACCGCGACGCTGACCTGCTGTTCTCCAGCCTGCGCCCCGGCCTGGCGGCCAAAGGCGTCATCTTCTGCGACCTGCACACGGCCGTGCGCCAACACCCCGACCTGGTGCAGAAGTATTTCATGTCCGAAGCGGTGGCGCTGCCCGACGATGACAAATTCGCCGCGCTGCACGCCGCCTTGTGGAACGGCGGCACGTTCCTGTATGTGCCGCGCGGCGTCGTCATTGACACCCCCTTGCAAGGCTTGATCGCCCTGGACCAAGCCGGCGTCGGCAACTTCTCGCATACGATCATCGTGGCCGAGGCCGGCGCCGAGGTCACCTACCTGGAAGAAATGGTCTCGCTACAGAAGCGTGACAGCCAGGATTTTCACAGCGGTATCGTTGAGATCATCGCCCAAACCGCGGCCCGCGTCAACTACATCAGCCTGCAAAGCTGGGGCGACCAGGTCTTCAATTTCTCGCGCGAGCGCGCCGTGGTCGGTCGCGATGCCCATGTGCTCTGGGTGACCAGTCAGTTGGGCAGCCGCTTGACCAAGACTTTTCAACAGGCCGATCTGCTGGGCGCGGGCGCGTCCAGCGAGATGCTGGGCGTTCTCTTTGCCGCCGGCCGTCAGCACATTGACCTGGATACCTTCCAGCGCCACGTGGCGCCAAACACCGTCAGCGACCTGCTGTACAAGGGCGCGCTGCGTGACCGGGCGCGCGCGGTTTGGCGCGGCATGATCCGCGTGGAACCCCGCGCGCAGAAGACCAACGGCTATCAGAAGAATCAGAACCTGATCCTGAGCAAGCAGGCGCGTGCAGATTCCGTACCGGGTCTGGAGATTCTGGCCGACGATGTGCGCTGCACGCACGGCGTGACGGTGGCGCAGGTGGAACCTGAGTACGTCTTCTACCTGATGAGCCGCGGCCTCAACAAAGAGCAAGCCGAGCACATGATCGTGGCCGGCTTCTTCGAGGAAGTGCTGGCGCGTATTCCGCTGGCGGGCGTGCGCGAGAAACTGGAAGCGGCTATCGGCGAGCGCATCGGCGTTTGACGAGCGGCGATTGGCAGAGGAGATGACGATGAACGAAAAAGGGTATGTCCATCCAGAGGTGCTGGTGAGCGCCGCCTGGGTGGCAGAGCATCTGAACGATCCCGCGGCGCGCCTGGTCGAATCGAACGAAGATATCATGAAGATAGACTTCCGAAGTCTTGCCGTTTTGTTCGAATCGCAGTACAATCGGGCCGATTTTGGCAGCAAAGAGGTAGGCCGTGGATCGGCAAGAAAGAATTGATTTCATCTTGGAGCACTACGAGTCGCCGCGCCATTACGGGCCAACCGACCCGACGGACATGGTGATGCAGGGCGGCAATCCGGGGTGCGGCGATATTATCACCGTCTATTTGACAACCGACGAGCATGGCCACATCGCCGGACTCAGCTTCGAGGGCGCCGGCTGCACGATCAGCCAGGCAGCCACCTCCATGGTGATGGAAATGTTCGAGAGCAAAACCCTGACCGACATCGAGAACACCGCCCAGGACACGATCATTGACCTGCTTGGCCGCGAAATCGCCGCCACCCGCCTGCGCTGCGCCACCCTGGGGCTGACCACGGTGCAGAACGCGGTGCGCGAGCTGCGGCGTCAGCACCTGGCGCGGGAGTATGGCGTGATCCTGCCGGAGACGCGCTCGCGTGGGTTTGTGGCAATGAACGAGGTGACAGGATGAGCGGCCTGGTTGGACAATCCTTCGATGTGGATGCCGTGCGCACCCAGTTCCCCATTCTGACGCGGCAGGTGCATGGCAAGCCGCTGATTTATCTCGACAGTACCGCCAGTTCACAAAAGCCGCAGGCTGTGATCGAGCGGCTGGCGACCTATTACGCGCAGGGCAACGCGAACGTGCATCGCGGCGTGCATACCTTGAGCGAGGAAGCCACCGCCGCGTTCGAGGCCAGCCGCGCCAAAGTCGCGCGCTTCATCAACGCCGCCAGCAGCAAAGAGATCATCTGGACGCGCAACGCCACAGAGGCCATCAACCTGGTCGCGTACAGTTGGGGCAGCGCCAACCTCAAGCCGGGCGACGAAGTGCTCATCACTGAGATGGAGCACCATTCGAACATCGTGCCCTGGCAACTGGCCTGCCAGCGCACCGGCGCCACGTTGCGCTACGTGCCGGTGGATGACCAGGGCTTTCTGCGTCTCGATCTGCTCCCCACCCTCCTCACCACGCGCACCCGCCTGTTTGCCTTCACCGCCATGTCCAACGTGCTGGGCACCATCGTCCCGGTGGCCGAGCTGACCGCGGCCGCGCACGCCGTGGGCGCGCTGGCGCTGGTGGACGGCGCGCAGAGCGTGCCGCACCTGCCGGTGGATGTGCAGGCGCTGGGCGCCGATTTTCTCGTCTTTTCAGGGCACAAGATGTGCGGGCCAACCGGCATCGGCGTGCTCTACGGCCGGCGCCAGTTGTTGGAAGCCATGCCGCCCTTCATGAGCGGTGGCGACATGATCAAAGAGGTGCATCTGGACGTCTCGCGCTGGAATTCCCTGCCCTGGAAGTTCGAGGCCGGCACGCCCGCCATCGCAGAGGCGATTGGGCTGGGCGCGGCCGTGGATTTCCTCGACAGCCTGGGCATGCCCGCCATCCAGGCGCATGAGCATGCGCTGGTGACTTACGCCATGCAGCAGTTGCAGCAGGTGGAAGGGCTGCGCATCCTCGGCCCAGACGCCGACCATCGCGGCGGCGTGGTGGCCTTCACCCTGGGCGACATTCACCCGCATGACCTGGCCGCCATTCTCGACGGCGAAGGCATCGCCATCCGCGCCGGTCATCACTGCGCCCAGCCCTTGCATGACCGTTACGGCCTGCCCGCCAGCGCCCGCGCCAGCTTTTACCTGTACAACACCGCGGCCGAGGTAGATCAATTGGTAGCGGCCCTGGACAAAGCCAGGGAGATGTTCGCCTTGTAGGAGAGTCGCATGGACGCACTGTATCGGACGGAAATTCTAGAGCATTATCGGCGTCCGCATCATTTTGGACATCTTGAAGACCCAGACATCACCCATCATGACGCCAATCCGTTCTGCGGCGATGACATCACGATTGATCTCAAGATCGCCGATGGCAAGGTGGTGGATGCCGCGTTTAGCGGCAAGGGCTGCGCCATCAGTCAGGCTTCGGCTTCGATGCTGATGGATGAGATCATCGGCGCGTCGCTGGACGACCTGAAACAATACACCAAAGAGAATGTCCTTGACCTGCTCGGCATCGAGATTGGGCCGGTGCGCCTGAAGTGCGCGCTGCTGCCGCTAAAGGTGATGAAGGCCGGCGTGTGGGGGCTGGAAGACACCGATCAAGAGGATTGAAGCATAGAGGATCGAAGCACAGAGGATCGAAGCATAGAGGATCGAAGCATAGAGGATCGAAGCACAGAGGATCGAAGCACAGAGGATCGAAGCACAGAGGATCGAAGCACACGTATGGCAAAGTTCGTGAAAGTGGCCGTCCGGGCCGATATCCCGGCGGGCGGCAAGAAATTGGTGGAAATTGACGGCGTGGCCGTGGCGGTGTTCAACGTCAACGGCTCGTTTTATGCTATCGAAGACGTGTGTACGCACGATGGCGGCAACCTGGTGGAAGGCGAGCTGCTCGGCCATGAGGTTGAATGCCCGCGACACGGCGCCCGCTTCGATGTGCGCAGCGGAGCCGCCACCCGCATGCCTGCGTTCGAGCCGACGCCGACCTACGCGGTCAAGGTGGAGCAGGACAACGTGTTGGTGGAAACGTTCTAGCGCGAGACGACAGGAATAATTTACAGGGAAAGAAGAACTCAGAAAAGGAAACTGAAAGTCATGCCGACGCCTGAAGAGATTCGCGAAGTGCTGCAGATGAATGTTCGAGACCCGGAGTTGATGATCAACGTGGTTGACCTGGGCCTTGTCTACGATATTACGGTGGAGGACAAAGCCGCCACCATTGCGATGACCCTGACCAGCCCTGGCTGCCCGGTTGGGCCGATGATCCTGGGCGACGCACAACGTTATGTTCACCAGGCGTTCCCTGAGCTTGAGGAAGTCAACATTGACCTGGTGTGGACGCCGTTCTGGAATCCCAACATGATGAGCGAAGAGGCCAGGGAGGAGCTAGGAATCTTCTAACGGCCCCCGATGGTCGTTCTCAGCCTAGATCCGCCGTGTCCAACCACAACGTGACCGGCCCATCGTTGACCAACGTCACTTCCATGTGCGCCTGAAACTGGCCGGTGGCGACGGCCAGGCCCTGTTCGCGCAGCCGCTCGACGAAGTAGGCGACCAACGGTTCGGCCTGCTCGGGACGGGCGGCCCGGGTGAAATCTGGCCGCCGCCCTTTGCGCGCATCCCCGTAAAGCGTGAATTGCGGGACGACCAGCAGCGCGCCGCCGACCTCCCGCAGCCCCAGGTTCATCTTGCCCGCGGCATCTTCGAACAGCCGCAGTCCGGCCACTTTGCGCGCCAGCCACTCGGCCTCAACGCGGGTATCGTCATGGGTGACGCCCACCAGCGCCAGGAATCCCCGGCCAATGGCGCCAACCTCCTGTCCCGCCACGGTAACGCTGGCCCGACTGACGCGCTGGATCACAGCGCGCATCTAATTTTCATCATCAGCGTTTCCTGCAACCTGCAATTCTTGCCACACCAACCGGTCGAACCCCAGTGAGACGACCGCGAAAGTGCGCAGGCGCAGGCGCTCGCCGTAGCGCGCCAGCAGACCGGCGCGCGTCTGCGGCAGAATCGCCAGCGCTTCCGCCAGCCGGGCCTTGACCAGCGGCAGTTCAGCCACAGCCGCCGCGCTGAGCGCGCGCGCGGCCGCGCCCGTCAGCTCCGCCTCTTTCAGGGGCACGTACTTGAACTCCAGCAGGATGTCGAGCAGCTCATACTGGCGCATCTCCGGCCGCACGATCATGGTCAGGTCCGCGTAGGTGCGCGCCAGCGCGGTCTCCGAATCCATGATGTAG
>JAYRVL010000890.1:0-6324 GCA_041918575.1 Anaerolineae bacterium
CCCAGGAATTCCAAATGTAACCGGAATAAAGGCTTTCGCCGGTGCAGTTTGCGGCTTTGCGGGCCAAGAAACCGGCTGAAGCCTCCAATCCAGGGCCGATCGAGGCTTTCGCCGGTGCAGTTTGCGGCTTTGCGGGCCAAGAAACCGGCTGAAGCCTCCAATCCAGGTCCGATCAACGCCTACATTTGGAATTGCTGCTTCGTGCCTTCGTGCCGTGATCGGTTGACAAGCCTGCGCCATCTGCGTATAATGGGGGTGTGACTGCGCCGACAGTGCGCGGCCATGAACCCCAACTTTTCACGCCCCCATTATGCCTTGCGAATTCTCGGCAACGCATACGGCCTCGCACGTAGATGCGCGGCTGACTCAACCGGACGCATCAGCCGCTACACGAAGGAGGTGATCACACTTCATCTGTTCTTGCTGTCTGTTGCTGGGCTTGACCCATAGTGGGTCTTGATCCATCGTTCGCACTACCTAAGAACCAATCTCCAAAGAAGGAACTCAGATGACTCAGAATCAGCATCGAACAACGTGGTTCACGTGGTTTCTCATCGTAACCATGCTCGTTGTCACCCTGGCGCCCATGTCGGCCCTGGCCGTAGCGCCTACCGGCTCGGATGGCTCCGAAGTCTCCCTACCCACCATCCCCTGGCAGAAATTCATCCGCCCACAATCGAACCCCATGCCGCCGGCCGATGACTTCGTCATTGAGCAAATGCTGCGCGCCGATGGCAAATTGACATTGAACTCAACGGCAGCCGAAGCTAAGGCCGCTGTTGATGCCTATAAGGCTGACCTCAATCGCCAGAAGGGCCTAAGCGGCCCCAATCCGATTGCTTACGCCAAGCGGCTGGCGGCCTGGAACCAGGCCGAGAAGATGGGCAAAAGCCCCATGGCCGCCGGTTTGAGCGAAATCGGTGAGGCCAAACTCCTGATGGCGATCGTCGAATTTACCGGCGCCCAAACCTTCGATAATTACCATGTGGTTGACGGCGAGTGCGTGCTCGATGGCACCACCACCACGATCGTTGGCCCACTGCACAATCAGATTCCTGATCCGGCGCCCACCGGCGACAACAACACCCTCTGGGTGCCCGACTTCAGCCTCGATCATTACCAGAACCTGTTCTTTGGCGAAGGGCCAACCGCCGGTATCGGTGTGGTGCGCCCTGACCTGAACAATGGCGCGGGTGTGGATCTATCCGGCCACACGGCCACCAACTGGTACCTCAAGCAGTCCGAGGGTCTCTATCACCTGACCGGTAGTTTTTACGGCTGGGTGCAGCTTCCAGTCTCCGAAGGCGAATACGGCGCAGACGAGCCTTGCACCAGCGGCTCCAACATGGGCCGCAATGGCTATGTCTTCCGCATTGCGGCTGACACGGCTGATGCCATCAACGCGGCGTACCCCGGCTTCGACTGGAGTGAGTGGGACACCGATGATGACGGCATCGTAGATCACTTCATGGTCGCCCATGCTGGTATGGGTAATGAAGCGGGCGGCGGTGCCGAAGGTGAATTTGCCATCTGGGCGCACAGTTGGGACGTTTACGAAGACACCTACGGCGATGGCTCGACCTTCGGTCACCTCGTCGCAGGCATGGACACGCCCGATGATCGTTCGGACGACATCCGCGTCTTCAACTACACCATCGTGCCCGAAGATGCTGATATCGGCGTCATCGTTCACGAATACGGCCATGATATTGGCTTGCCTGACTACTACGACACCTCTGGCGCGTCCGACAACTCGACCGCATTCTGGGATGTCATGTCGGCCGGCTCCTGGACGGGCGAACTGGGCGGCGCTGACCCGTCCAGCTTCAATCCCTGGGCGCGCACCTTCTTTGGCTGGACCAACCCGCTGACCATTGACTACGACCTGGCGCAGCCGATGGAAGTCATGTTGGGCCAGGCGGCTGGCACGCCGGCCGGCGCCGAAGACACGGTGCGGGTCAACCTGCCCTCCACGGTCGTCAACATCCCCAACAACGCAGGCGATGGTAAGGGCTGGCACAATGAGCTGGGCGACAACCGCGATCAGTCCGCTGTACGCAGTTGGGATCTGAGCGGAGTCACCGGCGGCCTCGTCTTTTCGTTTAACACCTACCTTGATCTCGAAGCGGACTATGACTATGGCTACTTCCAGGTTTCTACCGACGACGGCAGCACCTGGGCCTCGCTGCAAGACATGGACGGCGTGGCCGTTACCGATCCGCCCGGCGGCCTCAACGATCACTACGAAGGCCTCTTGCGTTTCGACATGTCGGCTTACGCCGGCCTGAGCAACGTGACCACGCGCTTCCGCCAGATCTCCGACGGCGGCGTGCAGTGGGAAGGCTGGTGGATTGACGACCTGAGTGTAACCAACGATGGCGCTGTCATCTACAGCAATGACCTGGAAGACTCCAGTGATTGGACGCTGTCTGGCTTCGAGATTGTGCCGATTGATGTCAACATCGAGCACTACTACCTGCTCGAATGGCGCAATATGGGCGGCTTTGGCGCGGACGATGGTTTGGCCTACGGCTACCAGACGCTGGCCCATGACGGCGACGGCTGGATAATGGATCGCGTTTCTGCCAACGTGCCCGGCATGGTGGTCTGGTATCGCAACGACGATTACGTGAACAACAACGTGCTGGCCGGCGGCCGCGCAGCCAACTCACCGGCCTATGGCCCCAAGGGCAGCACCCTGGTGGTTGACGCCAACCCTGACCCACTGCTGTGGAGCGGTGGCTTCTGGAATGCGGCAGGCAACGCCCGCCAGCCTCAGATGAACGGTCGCCGTCAGTCTATGGACGCGGCTTTTGGCCTGGCGCCCACCAATGTCTGGAACATCCACGATTACGCGAACATGGCCAATGCAGTGATCGAACTGGGCAATCGCCCGGCCAAGCCTGCGTTCCATGACAGCATGAGCTATGTTCCTGGTTTTGCCTGGCCCGATAACGGCTTCGTCTACACGGTGGACAACGACTCCAGCGTGGTGATCCCGGCCAGCGGCAACTACACCACCCGCATCCGCGGCCTGGCGGCTGATGGCGCCAATCTGGACGGCGACTTCACCGCGCTGTGGGGCGCAACCGTTTCCGGTAATGAACTGGGCACGGGCAACCCTGGCGACAGCCATACGCAGTACGGTCTGCACTTCGAGGTGATGGACCAGGCGGCCGATGGCAGCTATGGTCATGTCAAGATCTGGAACGCGGCGACCGAGGTGGTGGCCAGCATCAGTGTTAGTCCCGACACCTTTGCCGTGGGTCAAACCGCGACCGTGGCCGTGAGCAACGTGAACAACGGCGGCGCGGAAACTGGCCTGCTGCATGTGGTGGGCATTGACCGCAGCCTGGTCTCCTACGTGGACGGCAGCGTCTACGGCGGCGCCTTCCCCATCAGTGTACCGGCCGGCGTGGCGGCTCAGATGTTCAAGACCGGCGGCGCCGCGGCGCTGAAGAACGCCTACAGCCCGGACAGCGGCGTGGTGGCCATTGCCTATGTTGGCGACATGGCGACCGGCGCAACGGTGGACTTTGGCTTCGACGTGATGGCTGAAAACGGCGCTGCGGGCGGCAACTGGTCGTTCGTGGACAACGTGTACAAGATGGGCGAGATGATCGCCAGCGCCTCGGCCGGCTTCAGCGTGCCTGCGTTGAATTCTTACGAATTCACGCTGCAGAACGGCCTGAACGGCTACAGCGGCGCCAGCGACACCTTCATGGACGCCTGGATGCCGACATCGGCCTACGGCAGCGATGCCAACTTCTACGTCCGCCAGCCTGGCGTCAAGACCTCGCTGGTCAAGTTCGACCTGTCGGCCGTGCCGGGCAATGCCCAGGTGACGCAGGCGCAGATCGGCCTTTACGTGACCTACGGCAGCGGCAACCCTGTGACGCTCGAAGCCTACCAGGTCTACAAGGCCTGGTCCGAAGCGGGCGCAACCTGGAATGACGCCGATGCTGGTATGCCGTGGGAGATGCCGGGCGCTATGGGCCCGAGCGATCGCGCCGCATCCTTTGCCGATCGTCTCAGCTTCGGCGGCTCCGGCCGCTGGGTCTGGTTCGACGTGACGGACCTGGCGCAGACCTGGGTGACGAGCGCGGACAGCAATCAGGGTATCGCGCTGGTCGGCGCCGGTAACACCAATTCCGAGTTGGAGTTCACCTCGTCCGACTACATCGTGAACTTCGTGCGACCGCAGATGAAGATCATCTACCTGGCGCCGTGACGTAATGCGCCGGCGGCTCGAACCGCTGTGTAACTGACCAGGCGGCGCGCCGCCGCCAGTGAGCGATTGAAATCGCACCTGGCACGCGCGCCGCCCTTTCGCCCCGAATCCATTCGGCGGCAAAGCCGGGTTTGTTGTCACCAGCCTTCAATGCTGGTTGGCAGCAATCCCGGCTTTTTCTTTGGGTTGACAAATCATCCGCACTGCGTATAATCGTTGTGATCCCGTTTTTTTCCCACACGCGTCGTTCATTTTCCAATTGCTAGAGGAGGTTCTTGCACATGCAACGCACCCAGTGGTCACGCATCTTCAACCCAATGCTGATCGTCCTGCTCCTGCTCACGACGTTCCTGGTCGCCCCGATGACCAGCGGCGCCAGCAGCCAGGCGAGCAGCCAGCCCGTCCTGAGCGCCGCAACCGGCGGCGATGACGATGGCCCCCCAGCGCCCATCAACCGCACCAAGGGCTATCGCCAGATCAAGCCCGATGATCCCAACGCGCGCAACGATTGGTTCTATGATCGTCGCACCGCTGGCAATCCCAACTTCACCCTGCCCGACGCTGCCATGCGCCGCGCCGCCGCGGCCGCCGCCGTGGCGCAGATGCAGCAAGAGCCGAAGCCTGCCACGCCCAACGCCTTCGACGGTGCTTGGACGACCGTTGGCCCCGACCCCATCGCACAGGTGGGGCGCAGCGGCCCTGGCTACTTCCTGGGCATGTCCGGTCGCGTCAGCGCCCTGGCCATTCGCTCTTCCGAGCCGTACACGATTTACCTGGGCGGCGCGCAGGGCGGCGTCTGGATCTCTTCCACCCTTACCACCGGTTGGATTGCCAAGACGGACCAACTGCCCTCGCTTGCCATCGGCTCGATCGCCCTGGCGCCGTCCAATGAGGACATCGTCTACGTGGGCACCGGCGAAGGCGCGCTCTCCGGCGACAGCTACTTCGGCAACGGTGTGCTGAAATCCACCGACGCCGGCGACACCTTCGCCCAGGTCAGCGGCGACACCTTCAACCGCGTTTCCATCTCACGCCTGGTGGTGCATCCGACTGACCCCGATCATCTGTACGTCGCCACCCTGAGCGGCGTGGGTGGGCAGCGACGGGTGCGCCCGCCCAACCCAACCCCCTTCGGCATCTACGAATCTACCGACGGCGGCGTAAGCTGGACTGCTCGCATCACGACGACTAACCGCTTCGAGGCCGCCACCGACCTGCTCATTGACCCGAGCGAGCCAAACGTCCTGTGGGCTTCCTTCTGGAGCGTGGGCGTTAAGAAATCTACCGATGGCGGCGCCACCTGGGCCGACGCCATGAACGGCTTCCCGGCCGATGCCGACTACGCCAGCGGCCTCTCCCGTTTTGCTCTCGCCCTGTCGCGCCCTGCCGGCGCAACCGCCGCGACCCTCTACGCCGGTTTCGAGTGGTACGACACCGATGGCGAATATCATCCGTCTTCGGTCTGGAAGTCCACCGACGGCGGCGACAACTGGTTCGAGACCAATACGGATGTGGTGCAGGGCTACTGCGGTCAGCAGTGCTGGTACGACAACGAACTGGCCGCCGACCCGACCAATCCTGACATCGTCTACGCGGGCGGCATGTTCGACTATGGCAACGGCACCGGCGGCATTTACCGCTCACTGGATGGCGGCCAGACCTGGATTGACCTGGGCTGGAACCAACACCCAGATTTCCACGCCATCGCCATTCGCGCCGATGCGCCCAACAACATCGTCGTCGGCAATGACGGCGGCGTCTGGTCATCCTCCAACTATGGCGGCCGGCTCTCACCGAGCGACCCGGAAGATGCAGCCGATTGGGCCAACCTGAACGGCGTTGTGGACCCGAACACCGGCGCGGTCTACGCTCGCACCGGGCTTGCGCTGACCCAGTTCACCAGCATTGCCCAACACCCCACCAATGTCAACCGCTTCTACGGCGGCACCCAGGATAACGGCACCCTGCGCAAGTCATCCATTAGCAATACGTGGTTCGACTATGCCGGCGGCGATGGCGGGCAGGTCCTGGTAGACCCGAACGATCCCAATTACGTCTATGGCACGTACTATGGCGTCTCACCCTACCGTTTC
>JAYRVL010000891.1:0-1885 GCA_041918575.1 Anaerolineae bacterium
GTCCATGCTGATCGGGACTTATGCGGTGAGAGTCACAAGCGCACCCGTCAAGCACGCCGCTCAACCCTGACTTACCTATTCAATATCGAGCAGGAGCTTGTCATGAATTCATCTTTAACCCAGAAAGAGATCACTGTGGTGATCGGCGCCGGCGGCATCGGCCAGGCCATTGCCCGGCGCATCAGCAGCGGCCGCCACATTCTGGTGGCCAACCACACGCAGGCGTCGGCCGATGAGGCTGCCAGGGTGCTCGAAGGTTCGGGCTTTGAGGTCACCGCCATGCAGGCCGACATTTCCGATCGTGCGCAAGTGCAGGCGGTGGTCGCCAAGGCGCAGTCGCTGGGGCCGATTAAGGCGCTGGTGCAGGCGGCGGGCGTGTCGCCCAGTCAGGCACCGATCGAGGCCATCCTCAAGGTCGACCTGTTCGGCACCGCGGTGATATTGGAAGAATTCGGCAAGGTCATCGCCGAAGGTGGCACAGGCGTGGTGATCTCCTCGCAGTCCGGCTATCGCATGCCGGCGCTCACCGCTGAGCAGGATGCCTTGCTGGCCACGGCATCACCGGAAGCACTGCTGGAGCTGGACTTCGTCAAGAACGTCGAGAGCACGCTGCACGCCTACCAGATGTCCAAACGTTGCAACTCGCTGCGCGTGCGCGGTGAGGCGGTGCAATGGGCAAAACGTGGGGCGCGGGTCAATTCGATCAGCCCCGGCATTATCGTCACCCCGCTGGCGCACGACGAGCTGTACGGCGAGCGCGCCGAGTTTTATCAGGCGATGCTGAAGAAGATGCCTGCTGGACGCGCCGGCACGCCGGATGAGGTCGCGGCGCTGGCAGCGCTGCTGATGGGGCCGGACGGCGGCTTTATCACTGGCAGCGATTTTTTAATTGATGGTGGTGCTACGGCCAATTTTTATTACGGGCCGGATGCAGCAGGGGGCCGCTCATGATTGTCTGGTTTTTATCGACGATGCTGGCACAACATTTCACGGCCTGGTGGCAGGCCCACACTGAGAAAGGAATATCACCATGACCAGACGCATGACCAAAACCAACACTACACTCATGATCGGAATGGCGGCGTTTGTCGCCGCGTCTTTCGTCCAGGCCTGCAACACGGCCACGCAGCAGATTATCGCAGCGTACGCATTCAACACCTCTGAAAGGAATGAGTCATGAGCGAGTCAGCAAGCAAGAGAGATGTCACCGCGGTCATCGGCGCCGGAGGCATCGGTCAGGCCATCGCCCGGCGCATCAGTAGCGGCCGCCACATATTGGTGGCCAACCACACCCAGGCGTCGGCCGAAGCCGCGGCCAAGGTGCTGGAAGGCGCCGGCTTCGAGGTCACGGCCATGCAGGCCGACATTGCAGATCGCACGGCGGTGCAGGCCGTAGTGGCCAAGGCGCAGTCGCTGGGGGCCATCAAGGCGCTGGTGCAGGCGGCGGGTGTGTCACCCAGCCAGGCGCCCATCGAAGCCATCCTGCAGGTCGATCTTTACGGCACGGCGGTATTGCTGGAGGAGTTCGGCAAGGTCATCGCCGAGGGCGGCTCGGGTGTGGTGATCTCCTCGCAATCGGGCTACCGCATGCCGGCACTGACGGCGCAGCAGGATGCCTTGCTGGCTACGGCATCACCCGAAGCATTGCTGGAACTCGACTTCGTCAGGAACGTCGAGAGCACGCTGCACGCTTATCAAATGTCCAAACGCTGCAACTCGCTGCGCGTGCGCGGCGAGGCGGTGCAATGGGCCAAACGGGGCGCGCGGGTCAATTCGATCAGCCCCGGCATCATCGTGACGCCACTGGCGCATGACGAACTGCACGGCGAACGTGCCGAGTTTTATCAGGCGATGCTGAAGAAGATGCCCGCCGGTCGCGCCGGCA
>JAYRVL010000892.1:0-3395 GCA_041918575.1 Anaerolineae bacterium
CGACCGTCTTCTACCAAATCTACCCGCGCAGCTTTGCCGACAGCAGCGGCGACGGCATCGGCGATCTGCCCGGCATCACCGGCCGCCTGGACTACCTGCGCGACCTGGGCATCGGCGCGATCTGGCTCTCGCCCCATTACCCCTCGCCCCTGCTCGACTGCGGCTATGACGTGGCCGACTACACCGGCGTCGCGCCAGAGTACGGCACTCTCGACGATTTCAAGCGCTTCCTCGATGCCGCGCATCAGCTTGACATCCGGGTCGTGCTCGACCTGGTGCTCAACCACACCTCCGATCAACATTCCTGGTTCCAGGATGCGCGCCGCGGCCGTCAGCAGCCGCACCACGACTGGTACGTCTGGCATCCCGGCCGCGACGGCGGGCCGCCCAACAACTGGACCTCGGTCTTTGGCGGTTCGGCCTGGGAATTCGTGCCGGAGCTGGGGCTGTACTACTACCATTACTTCCTCAAACAGCAGCCCGATCTCAACTGGCGCAACCCGGCCGTCAAGCAGGCCATGTTCGCGGCCGCGCGTTTCTGGCTCGACCTGGGCGTGGACGGCTTTCGCCTGGACGCCATAGGCGTCATTTTCGAAGACCCGACGCTGACCGATCATGCGGCGCAGATGAGCCAGCGCGACCTGTTCGCGCTGATGGCGCTGGCTTCCAGCGACGAACAGCGCCGGCAGGTGGACGCGCAGTGGCGCTTGATGTATCAGCGCCAGGTGGATCAGCCGGGCGTCCATGCGCTGATGTCCGAGCTGCGCACGGTGATTGACGCCTACCCCGACGCCATGCTCGTGGGCGAAACGGACGACATCGCCTACATGGGCGACGGTCACAACGAACTGCACCTGGTGTTCAACTTCCCGCTCATGCAAACCAACCGTCTGACGCCGGCCTGGGTGCGCGCCAATCAGGCCAGCCGCCTGGCTGCGCTTCCCCCCGGCGGTTGGCCGTGCAACACCCTGGGCAATCACGACTCGCCCCGCGTCTACAGCCGTTTTGGCGACGGCCGCCATGACGCCAGCCTGGCGCGTCTCTCAGCCGCGCTGGCGCTGACCCTGCCGGGCACGCCGTTCCTCTACAACGGCGAAGAGATCGGCATGAGCGACCTGCTTCTGGACGACATCGGTCAGTTCCGCGACCTGCTCGGCCTGCAGCTCTACCGCATGGCGCACGAGGAGTTCGGTCTGCCCGCGCCGTTTGCCGTGGCGCAGGCGGCCCGTCACGGTCGCGACAAATGCCGCACCCCCATGCAATGGACATCCGCGCCCCAAACTGGCTTTTGCCCGCCCGATGTCCGGCCCTGGCTGCCGGTCAACCCCAACGCGGCCCAGGGGGTCAATGTGGCCGATCAGACCGACGACCCGGCCTCGCTACTCAACTTCTACCGCCGTCTGCTGGCCGTGCGCCGGCAGACGCCTGCGCTGCACGCGGGCGCGTACGTCCCGCTGCACGAATCGGCCGACGGCTACCTGGCCTTCCTGCGCCGGCTCGACGCGCCGCAAGCGAGCTGCCTGGTGGCGCTCAACATGACCGATCAGCCTCAAGACCTGTCCTTCGACCTGGCGACCGGCCCGGCGTCGTGCCTCTTCTCCAGCCGCCAGCGCCCGGCCGGCCCGCAGTCCCTGCACCCCCTGACCCTCGCGCCGTTCGAAGTCTTCATCGCCGCGCTCGAGTGAACGCGCAGGCGCGCCAGGAGAGACACCCCCTCCTCTCCTGGCGCCTCTCACCCGGCAAAGCAATTGCCCGTTTAGGGCGTTTATGCTAAACTGACTTCAGACAAAGGCAGGGCCAGGAGGAACGCTGCCTGCGGGTCTTCGAACCGGTCGGTTTGTCCCAGTCCAGATTGCGCGACGCGCTGATTCAGGCAGGCATCGGCCGCGTCCCCGCCGAGCTGCGTGAGCTGGCGACCCGCTGGAACCCCCCGCTTTGAACCACAGAGACACGGAGCACACAGAGTGACCGAGAACTCCTCCGTGTCTCCGTAGTGAATGAAAGAACCAACCATACCCGACGACCTGAACGCCCTCCGCCACATCGAAGGCTTCCCCATCGGCGAGGACGCCGACATCCTGACGCTCTCCGACCCGCCGGGCTACACCGCGCACCCCAACCCGCACATCGCGGAGTTGATCTTGGCGATAGAGGAATGAATAAAGAGGAATAAGAGGAATGAATAAAGAGGAATAAAATGAAGAAGGAATTTCACTGTAACTGCAAAACCGGCTGCCGCAACAGGCGCTGCGCGTGCTTGAAAAACAACGAGCCATGCGACGAAAACTGCACCGACGCCGGCTGCCGCAATCCGTTGAACGGCGTGGATGTTGACGCCCTTTCTGTTTGCGCCATCCAGAATATCGAGGCCTTTCGAGAGCTATCGGAGCAGGAACTGGCAGAGGAACACGAGCTGCCGTGCGGGTGCGAGCGCGTACCGCTCAGGTCGCTGCTCGATGACTATACCTGCCAGGGGTGCGGCGAGGTGTACTGGTACTCTTTTTGCTGGCAAAGTGTCGTCCAGGATAGCTGCACCTGGCACTGTGAGGTCTGCGGCCAGTGCCGGGATTGGCGGGAATGGCACTGCGAACGCTGCAACAAATGCACCTACGGCGTCTCGCTACCCTGCGAGCACTGCGGGGCCGAAGGGCCTTACCAGGGGATGTTCGGAAGTGGACTGAGTTGAACTAAAGCGGAGCGTCTACAACCGAACTCATCAACGTGCTGTGCAAGCAGGAACGCCCCCCAGGCCTGAAACTGATCGAGGCACTGCTCTTCCTGGCGACCCCGCAGAGCTACACCGCCTACGTCGAAGCGCTGCAGACTGCGGAGGATGAGCTGCCGGAGCTGCGCGTCATGCTGGAAGAGGGCTTCATCCAGCCCGGCGCGCTCACCCAGGCCGAGATGGAGCGGCGCCGCCAGGAGCGACTGCTACGGCAGTTCGAGGAGTACCTGGTGACCGCCAGGGGCGGCCGGCCGCTCAAGGAAGTGCGCAAGGAGGCGCTGGTCGCCGGCTTCACCGAAGCCTACCGCGCCGGCCGGCGCGCCGACCTGCGCCTGGTTCGACGTGGACTGTGGCGGCGCTACGCAGTTGGACGACATCACCGCCCTGGCCGGGCGCTGGGACACCTTGCGGTAGTGGATCCAACCACCGCCGCGCGACTATGTTGGACGACATCACCGCCCTGGCCGGGCGCTGGGACAGCCATGAGGGTGACATTTTACCACGAAGGCAGAAGCTCGATTCGTGCAAATGAGTGAAATTCGTGGCAGGGAAAATCAGGCGGTTTTTTGCCACATAGCCTGTTTTCGACATAGAACAGATGTTTCCATACAACAGCTTGTGGTCATTGGCAAATCGCACACAACCTGTAGGAACAGTCCTGTTTTCGCTC
>JAYRVL010000893.1:0-4071 GCA_041918575.1 Anaerolineae bacterium
ACGATGGCGCGGGCGAAGGCGTTGTGTGAAGCGGGATTGCTGCTGCAATTTGTGGGTGAGAATGTCGAGGCCCAGGCCTTTGCCGAGGAGAGCCTGGTTCTCAGTCACGAGCTGGGGTACGGCAAGGGCGAAGCCGATGCCTTGCTCGCACTGGGGCGCATTGCCACCGGGTGGGGCGACCGGGACGCGGCCCAGCGGCATCTGGAAAATGCCCTGGCACGCTACCGAACCCTGAACGCCCCCGGCGGCATCTCCCAGTCGCTGGCGCTGCTGGGTGAAATCGCACTGGAACAGGCAGACCTGCCGCGCGCACAGGCGTTGTGCGAAGAGTGCCTCGCCGTCGCCCAGCGCGCGGGTTTTGCGTACCCCTGGCCGCTCGGTATTCTGGCCAACCTGGCCTGGGCTGAGGGTGATCTGGCGCGGGCGCGCTCGCTCAACGAGCAGAGACTGGCAGGCGAACGCCAGCGCGGCGTCAAAGGCAGCATTGCGCACACCCTCTTGGAGCTAGGAACCGTGGCGACTCGCCAGCGCGACTTTCCGGCAGCCCACCTCTTTCTCGACGAGGCCTTCGTCCTGCTAAAGGATATGGGCTCCGAGCACTTTCTGCGCGCCAGCTACCTGCCCCTGACCGCGCTGCTGCAGGCCGAAGGTGACTACGGACACGCAGTTCAGTGGTATCAGGAGGGCCTGGCAGGCGCAAACCACTACCCATGGACGTGGGGCCCTTGCCTTCTGAACCTGGCCTCGCTGGCTGCAGCCCTGGACCAGCACGACTTAGTCGCCAAGCTGCTGGGCGTAACCGAGACCGTGAATGAGACAGGCACGCGTCTGCTGCCCATCGAGCGCAGCGACTACAACCGGCTGGCTGACTCAGCCCGCGCGTCCCTGGGCGCGGCGGCCTTCGACATCGCGTGGGCGCAGGGCCGCGCATTGACTTTCGAGCCGGCCGCGGAGGAGGCGGTTGCACGGCTGGAGGCTGTGCTGCATCAGGCGATATCCGGCTGAAAGATTCGGAGTTTTTCGCATGAAATGTTACATGATTTGTAACGCACTGCGGGTACAGTGTCAGCAAAGGTCATACTCCTGGCTGACTCTCACGCGGGCAGGCCCTGGCTTCACCTATCATCCTTGTTCAGAGAAAGGAACTGTTCATGCTCACTCCTCTTTTGTCCTCGTCCGACATGCGGCCGAGCAAAGTGGCCTTTCTGGCCCTGCACGCGTGGGGCGACAAGGCGGCCGGCGATTGGTCCGACCTACCGCCGCCTGCCAAACGGCGCGCCTACGACCTGCCCACGATCAAAAAATGGTTGGGGGTTTTCCTCTTCCGCTTCTTCAAGATCAGCCAGTTCAAACGCTCGGCCGTACCCAACGGTCCCAAAGTCGGCTCCGGCGGCTCCCTCTCCCCACGCGGCGATTGGCGCGCGCCCAGTGACTCCGAGGCCGTGGTGTGGCTGCAAGAGCTGCAGGCCAACGTGCCCGCAGAATAGGTCGGCGCCTCATTTCCAGGCAGCCGCCGCGTGACCTAACCCTAATTGGAGGATTGACCATGCCGCACACTACTATGCTTCTCACCAACGGCCGCGTCTACACGCAAGATGCGAACCGCCCCACCGCCCGCGCCGTGGCCCTGGCCGGCAGCCGCATCCTGGCAGTCGGCGATGATCTGAGTCACCTGGCCGGCCCTGGCGTCGCGGTGCATGACCTGGCCGGTCGCACGCTGCTGCCCGGTTTCATTGACGCCCACATCCACTTCGTGGGCTGGGCCTTGCAGCGCCGCTGGGTTGACCTCGCGGGAACGGCCAGCGCAGCGCAGGCGCTGGAGATCATCGCCGCGAAGGCCGGTCAGACTGCGCCCGGTCGCTGGCTGCGCGGCGGCGGTTGGGACGCCAACATCTGGCCGGAGGGCTTGCCCACGCGGCAGATGCTCGACCAGGTCGCGCCTCTGCATCCGGCGGCCCTGGACAGCAAGGACTGGCATTCGCTGTGGGTCAACAGCGCGGCGCTGGCGCGCGCCGGCATCAGCGCCGGCACGCCTGATCCGAGCAATGGCGTGATCGAGCGCGATGCACAGACGGGCGAGCCAACCGGCATCCTGCGCGAAAACGCTATCGAGTTGGTGGACAAGGTGATCGAGCAGCCGGGCCTGAACGAAAGCTGCGAGGCGACGCGGGAGGCCATGCGCCTGGCCTGGGCCAACGGCCTGACCGGCATTCATGAGGCGAACGACACAGCCGAGGCGCTGGCCTTTCGCACCTACCAGGCGCTTCTGCGGGCCGGAGAGTTGGGGCTGCGGGTCAACCAGGCCATTCCCCGCGGCCGGCGCCAGGCCGCCGTTGACCTGGGCCTGCAGAGCGGTTTTGGGAACGAGTGGCTGCGCATCGGCAGCGTCAAGTTCTTTGCCGACGGCGCGCTCGGCTCACAAACAGCCTGGATGCTGGAGCCATACCGAGGCCGGCCCGACTGGCGCGGGGTTTGCACACTCGATCCAGAGGAGTTCACCGAAGAAGCGCTGGCGTGCAGCGCGGCCGGCCTGAGCGTGATGGTTCACGCTATCGGCGACCGCGCCAACCGCGAGGTGTTGAACGCGCTCCAGGTGGTGCGCGCGGCGGAGTCAGAACGGCAGGCCGGTCACGCGCAGTCCCTGCGGTCGTGGCCGCGGCTGCGTCACCGTGTCGAGCACGTGCAGATCATTCATCCCGACGATGCGCCGCGGCTGGCGCAGCTCGACCTGATTGCCTCTATGCAGCCCATTCACGCCACCAGCGACATGCTCAACGCCGACCGCGTGTGGGGCGAGCCGCGCGTGCGGGGCGCGTACGCCTGGCGCAGTTTGCTCGCCGGCGGCGTCGCCCTGGCCTTTGGTTCCGACGCGCCGATCGAGGCGCCAGACGTGCTGGCCGGCATCCACGCCGCGGTGACGCGGCGCCGGGCCGATGGCGCGCCGGGGCCGGGTGGCTGGCAGCCGCAGGAGTGCATCAGCGTGGCCGAGGCGGTACGCGCCTACACCCTGGGCGCAGCCTTTGCCAGCGGCGAAGAGGCGATCAAAGGCTCCATCACCCCCGGCAAACTGGCCGACCTGGTGCTGCTCGATCACGACATCTTCACCTGCGCGCCGGCGGAAATTCTGCAGACCCGCGTGCTGGCGACACTGGTGGATGGGAAAAAAACATACGGGGAGATTGGGACCTGACAGTTGACGGCGCTGTCATCTGCCTGTCCGCCCAATCCCTGCCGCTCACACCTGCTGTCACGATCGTTCCGGTGTGGGCGCTTTGAGTCTTTACTGCGGCCATTCCCAGGGCCGGGTGTTCTGAAAGATCCAGGCTGCGGTGTGAAATGCAGAAAGTCCCACCAGGGCCAGGGCGGCTTCGAGCCGGGCGCGTTCGTCGGACAGGCTGCGGCCCAGGAGCAGGCCGGCCAGCGCGGTCAGCGGCAGGCTGCTGAGGCTGAACAGGTCCCAGTCACGCTGGCCGCCGTAATCCGGGTTCCA
This sequence comes from Anaerolineae bacterium, assembly GCA_041918575.1. Taxonomy (GTDB): domain Bacteria; phylum Chloroflexota; class Anaerolineae; order SSC4; family Amarolineaceae; genus Amarolinea. The sequence continues at coordinate 3,491 of JAYRVL010000893.1, forward strand.
GAGTAGAATGAAGAGCAGGCTGCCGGCGGCCGCAACCGCCAGAAAGCGACCAAAGCCGGTGTGCGCGGGCGCGGCGCTGTCCAGCAGCGCCTTGACCTGGCCGCGGGCGGCCGCCAGGCAGAGCAGTACAACCGCCAGGCTGACTGGCGCGCTGAGTAGCTGCTGGTTGACGATGTCGAGCAGATGTCCCCAGGAAAACATAGTGTAGTGCTCCCAGCGCGTGGTGGTGGCCCACAGCGGCGCCAGCCAACGGCCGTCGCCGCCGCCGGGGCGATCACTGCTGAACAGGGTCTGCAGGCCGTGGCCGCCGGTCTCCATCATGGCAACGACGCCCAGGCCGATCAGCAGCAGGGGCGCGGCCGTCTGCAGCAGTGACCGCGGCCAGCCGACGCGCCGGGCGCTGATCGCGGTCAGGATGAGAAGCGACGGCGCGAGGTTGAGTGTGGAGGGATGCAGGGCGTTAGCCAGGCCCAGGGCGGCGGCCGTGACCCACAGCGGGGTCTTGTTCGCCAGCGTGCGTGCGGCCAGCCAGAGATAGAGCATGATGGCGGCCGCGGGCAGGGTGTAGTTTTCGACATAAC
>JAYRVL010000894.1:0-1936 GCA_041918575.1 Anaerolineae bacterium
CACCGAGCACCGCCGCGCCGGCGCGCTGGCCGGTCTGATCGCCGGGCAGCCGGATCGCCGCCAGGTGTACCGCTTCTTTGCCGGCGCCCATCCGGTGGGGGTGGAAGCGGCGCTCTTTTCGCTGGCCGATCACCTCGGGGCCTGGGGCCTAGATCTGATTCCCGAACGCTGGCAGGCGCGCCGCCGCCTGGTCGCGACCCTCCTGACCGCCTTCTTCGAGCAGCATGCCGAACAGGTGCGGCCGACACTGCTACTCGACGGCCGGGAGATCATGGCCGAACTAGGACTATCACCCGGGCCGCAAATCGGCGCGCTGCTGGCGCAGTTGCGCGAGGAACAGGCGGCCGGCGTCATCACGACCGCAGCCGCGGCCTGGGAGTTCGTGCGCATAGAGGTCGGCTAACCAGCGTGGTGCAGTCACCTCGCCATACCGGGCTGTGGCGTCAGCCCGATTTCCTCAAACTGTGGGTCGGTCAAACCGTTTCCGAGCTTTGCTCTCGCATCACGCGCGATGGCCTGCCGCTGGTCGCGGTGCTCGTTCTGGGCGCTTCGCCCGGGCAGATGGGCGCGCTGGCGGCATCGGCCGCGCTGCCTGTGCTCACCATTGGCCTGTTTGCCGGCGCCTGGGTGGATCGCCTGCGGCGGCGACCCCTGATGATCGTCACCGACCTGGTCCGCGCCCTGATTCTGCTCAGCGTACCGTTGGCCGCGGCCTTTGGTTTCCTCGAGATGAGCCTGCTCTACGCCGTCGTGCTGTTGAGCGGCATTGGCACGGTGCTTTTCGACAGCGCCTATCACGCCTACTTGCCAACGCTGGTGACGCGTGAACACCTCATCGAAGGCAACAGCCGACTGGCCTTGAGCAGCTCGCTGGCCGAAGTGCTGGGGCCTGGCCTGGCTGGCGTCCTGGTGCAGGCGTTGACCGCGCCCGTCGCCATCCTGGTGGACAGCCTTTCTTTTGTCGTATCTGCCTTTTCGTTGGCCGTCATTCGCCAGCCGGAGACCATGCCCGCGGCGCCGGCCGAACGCCAGCCCATCGGCCATGAGATCATCGAAGGGCTGGCCGCGGTCTGGCATGAACCGGCCTTGCGCGCCCTGGCCTTGAGCAGCGGCACGCGCAGCTTTTTCGGCAACTTCATCGGCGTTCTCTACGCCCTGTATGCCATCCGCGAGCTGGGCTTTGGCGCGGCCGCGTTGGGTCTGACCATCGCCATGGGCGGGGTTGGCGATCTCCTGGGCGCGCTGCTGGCTCAGCCCGCGGCGCAGCGGTTTGGACTGAGACGCACGCTCATCGGCGCAACGCTCCTGGGCGGCCTCATCTCGCTCCTCATTCCCCTGGCCCGCGGACCGCTTGGCCTCGCCATCGCCATGCTGATGACCTCGCAGCTCCTGGGTGACGGGCTGCGCTCCATCTTCAGCATCCATGAGATCAGTCTGCGCCAGGCCATCACGCCCGACCGCCTGCTGGGCCGCGTGAGCGCCAGCATGAATCTCACGGTGGGCGGAATCGGCCCATTGGGCGCGCTGGTCGGCGGGCTCCTGGGCGGCGCGCTGGGCATTCGCCCCACCCTGGCGCTTGCCGCGCTCGGCGGCGGCGTCCTGGCCGCGTTCTGGCTGCTGCGCCTGCCGGCAACGGTGGATGACGAGAATCATTGACTTCACGAATTTCAGGGTCTCTTCGTGTCAAAAATCCGCCCGGCTTTCTCAGCCACGAATTTCACTAATTTGCACGAATCGAGCTTCTGTCTTCGTTTCGATTCGTGCCATTCGTGGCAAAAATCCGCCCGGCTTTCTTTGCCACGAATTCCACTAATTTGCACGAATTTTAGGATTCTTTCGTGTCAATTCGTGCAATTCGTGGCAAAAACCGGGCTGATTGCACCACTCGTGGTAGATCACGGCGATGGCGTCGGGGGTGATACCATGGCCGCTTGCC
>JAYRVL010000895.1:0-5453 GCA_041918575.1 Anaerolineae bacterium
AGGCACACCGACGCCGACGCAGCCTCCGGCTACGGCCGGGCTGGGTGTGGCGATTGCCGGCCCCTTCATGATGATGCCCGGCCAGGCCTTCACCGTCAGCGTGACCGCCGCCAACGTGGGCAATGTGCTGTTGGAGCAGGGAGAAGTGCAGATCATCATGCCGCCGGCCTTTGAGTTGACGGCCGGTCAGCCGGCCGCGGGCGCTTTCGATGTCGGTCGCCGCGTCTGGCGGCTGACCAACCTGGCGCCCAACCAACCGCAGTCATTGATCCTGGCGCTCAGCGTGGGCAGCGGTGTACCGGCCGGCTCTGTGTTGGACATCGAAGCCCGAGCCGCCGGCCGGCTGGCCGTGTTGACGGTTGGCCTGCCGCCGCCCTTCCTGCCGCCGGTGGGCGGCAATCCGGGCGCGCCTCCCGACGGCGCCCCTTGCCATCGCCGCGCGGCCGGATCATGAGCCAATCGGCGCACCGGGCATGACGGCAGACCGGCCCGGCATCCTGGTCCGCACAGGCCGGTCCGCGCGGGTGTTGCCGCTGCTGGTGGGGCTGGCCGGCTTGACGGTCTACCTGCTCACGCTGGCGCCGTCCATCACCTGGCGACACCAGGGCGCGGACAGCGCCGAACTGGCCGTGGCCGCGGCTGTCCTGGGCGTGCCGCATCCGCCTGGCTACCCCACCTGGACCCTGCTCGCCTGGCCGTGGTCACACCTGCCCTTCGGCGAGTTGGCGCAGCGCGTGGCGCTTTTTTCCGCGTGCAGCGCTGCGGCCGCGGCGGCCGTCGTGACCTGGCTGGCGCAAGGCCTGTGGCCCAACCAGGTCGGCAACCGCGCGGCCGCGGCCGCGGCCGGGCTGACCCTGGCCTTCGGGTATACCTTCTGGTCGCAGGCCATCCTGGTCGAAGTCTACGCCTTGCACGCCCTCTTCGTCGCCCTCCTCTGCGCCTTGACCTTGCCCGCCGCCGCCGACCAACCACAGCGCCGGCGCCTGGCAGCCTTCGTGTTCGGCTTGGGCCTGGGCAATCATCTCTCCCTCATCTTTTGCGGCCCGCTCCTGCTCTGGCGCGCCCCCCAGCCGCGATTTCAATCGCCCGCCCTGCTCCTGCCTCTCCTGGCCGGGCTGGCAATCTACCTCTATCTGCCCCTGGCCGCCGCTCGTGACCCGGCGCTGCGCTGGGGCGATCCCACCACGCTGGGCGGTTTCTGGTGGCTGGTCAGCGCGCAACTCTACCGCGGCGCGCTCTTTGGCCTCACCTGGCCGGAGATGTTGGTCCGCGGCCGGGACTGGTTGGGCCTGCTGGCGCAGCCGCTGACATGGCCCGCGCTTGCCCTGGCCGCGTTGGGGCTGCGGCGGCTAACCAAGCAGGCGCAGCGTCTGGCCCTGCTCACCGTTGGCGTGGCGCTGCTGTTCATCTTCTATGCGCTCGGCTACGCCACCGTGGATGCGTTCGTTTACCTGCTGCCTGTGTTCGTGTTCGCGGCGCTGTGGCAGGCGGCCGGCGTGCTTGTCCTGGCCGAGTGGCTGGCGCAGCGACGCCTGGGCGGCTGGGTCTGGCTGGTCTGTCTGCTGCCGTTGGCGCTGCTGCTGCGCAACTGGGCCAGCGTGGACCTCAGCCGCGACGCCGCGGCCCGCCAGTATGCGTTGGATGCCCTGGCCGCGGCCGCGCCCAACGCGCTGCTGATCGCCAGCGGGGATGAACACGCGTTTGCGCTCTGGTATGCGCAGGATGGGTTGGGTCGGCGGCCCGACGTGGCGATTGTGGAGCGCACGCTGTGGAACTTCGACTGGTATCGCCAACACCTGGCGCGGCGCTGGCCCGATTTGTCTCCCGCGGCCGGGCCGGATGTCAGCGCCCTCATCGAAAGCCAGCTCGCCCGTCGCCCCATCTTCATCACCGATCCCGATGAAGACCTGGCCCTGCGCTACGACCTGGCGCCGATCGGCGTTCTATTACGGGTGCAAGCGTCGCCTTGAGCCGGAAGGATTCACACCTGGAACAGGCTCAACTGACGGGTTTCTGTCATCTGACCGATGTTCAGCCCGTTCAAGTTACTGGTCTTGATGGGCCGTTTCTCTCCATCTGTGCTATAATCTTTTCGATCGAATCTGTTTTTTGAGACAACGTAGTGACCAAGAAATCACCGATACCGGCTGCGGCGCGTTGGCGGCGCCCTGGCTGTTTGCTGCTGTTGGCCCTGGCGGCGCTCCTGGTCCTCTGGCTAGGGTGGACAGGCTGGAAACTCTATGGTTATGCGCGGCGCCTGCAGGCCAATGTCGGCCAGTTGCAGGCCCTGGCCGCGCCCGGCGCCCTGGACAAGATCCAGCCGGCCGATCTGCTGGCCTTGCAGCCGCAAATCGCGGCGCTGGACGACGACATTCAGGGGCTGGCGCGCACGGTTCAGCCTTTCATGTTCATCACGCCGGCCCTGGGCTGGCTGCCCAGGATTGGGCCGGAGGCGGCGCAGGCGCAGCCTGTGCTGGCGCTGGCAACGCACACCAGCGCGGCCGGCCGCCTGGCGTTCGACGGCCTGACGCCGGTGCTCAGCGCCTGGCAGGACAAGCAGGCCGCCGGCAGCCTGACCGAGCGGATCATCCCGGCGCTGGCCGCGGCCGCGCCGCAGTTCGAGCAGGTGGCGGCCCGATTGGACATGGCGGCCGCGGCGCGGCGCCAGATCAACACGACCGGTTTTTCCGCGCGGCCGCAGGGCCTGCTCGATCGCTTCGACGCCGCGCTGCCGCTGCTGCAAACGCTTGTGGCCGGGGCGGAACTGGCGCCTGCCCTGCTCGGCGCCGAGGCCCCGCGCAGCTATCTCCTGGTGGCGCAGAACAACGATGAACTGCGCGCGGCCGGCGGCTTCATCAGCGGCATCGGCATTCTGCGCCTGGACAAAGGCCAGATCAGCGCCGATTTGCAGGACGCGTACAGCGTGGACAACTGGGCGCTGCCGCACCCGGACGCGCCGGCGCCGCTGGCGCGCTTCATGCAGGCCGATGTCCTGGCCCTGCGCGACGCCAACTGGTCGCCCGATTTTCCCAGCAGTGCGCAGGTCATCCAGGGGCTTTACCAACTGAACAAGAACGTAGGCGTGGATGGGGTCATCGCCTTCGATCTGAACTTCGTGCAGGCGCTGGTCGGCGCGCTGGAGCCGCTGAATATGCCGGGCTATCAGCGGCCATTGACCGGCGGCAACGTCATCACCGCCATGCGCACCATCTGGGCGCAGCCGCTCGATTCGGAGGCCACCGTCACGCCGACCAGCGGCGGCGGCAGCGATTGGTGGAAGCATCGCAAGGATTTCATGGGCGATTTGATGCGCGCCACCCTGGAGAAAGCTCAGGGCGGCGACATCCGCCCGGGGTCGCTGCTGTTCGCGATCAAGGAGGCGCTCGACCGGCGCCACCTGCTGATTTCGGTCAACGATCCGGCTGTGCAGGCGCTGCTCGCTGAAAGCGGCTGGAACGGGGCCTTGCAGCCCGGCAGCGGTGACTTCGTTGCCCTGGTGGACAGCAACGTGGGTTGGAACAAGGTCAATGGCCGCGTGGAACAGACCCTGGCCTACACCGTCACCCTGTCCGCGGACGGCGCGGCCCAAGCCGAGCTGGTAGTGACGTATCACCATCCAGCCGCGGCAACGCTTACATCGTGCGTGCATGAAGCGCGTTACGGCAACACCTATGAAGACATGATGGAGCGCTGCTTTTTCGACTACGTGCGCCTGTTCGCGCCTGAAGGGGCCGTCCTGCGCACGACTGATGGGCTGGAGCCAGGGACGACCGGCGCGGCGCCCGGCGAACGCGGTACATCTGAAATGCACGGCTACTTCGTCATGCTCCCGGGCAGCACTCACACCGTGCGCTTTGTCTACGATCTGCCGCCGCAGGTGTTCCAGCAGGGCGGCTACACCCTGCGAATTCAGAAGCAGCCTGGCACGCGGGCCTGGCCGCTGCAGGTGACTGTCAGGCTGCCCGCTGACGGCTCGTGGCAGGCGACCCCAACCGACGCACAGGTGCAAGCGGGCCTGGTGACCTGGCGAACCACCCTCGCGCAAGATCGGTCGCTGGTGGTGAATTAACAAGGCTTCCGTAACGGCAAGCCCTGCGCACCAACTTGAACAGGATGAACAGGATGAACAGGATGAACAGGATTTTCGCCCTGCGCTGGGCGCAGCATTCGGCACGGAGAACCAAATATCCTCTCTTTTTTGTGCTGCTCCTGCTGACCGTGCTGTTGAGCGGTTGTACAGTGCAGGCCGCGCCGATCGTCATTCAGTGGTCAACCGAAACCGAGGTCAATACCGCAGGGTTCAACGTCTATCGCAGCGACAGCCGGGACGGGGCATACCAACAGATCAACACCCAACTGATTCCCAGCTCACCCGACCCTCTGCTGGGCGGCCGCTACGCCTTTACCGACACCCAGGTCGAAGCGGGGAAGACGTACTACTACAAACTCGAAGAATTGGAAAGCACCGGCAATCGCATCACCTACGATCGCATCGTCGAGGCGACCGCGCAGGCGCAGGGATTCCTGGGCCTAAGCTACACCCTGTGGGCAGGCGTGATCGTGGCCGTCATCGCCCTGTTTGGCGTCAGCATGGCCCTGGGCCGTCGCGCACGCCCGGCCAAAGCCACGGAATAAATGAGGAGACAACACCGATGATCAACTGGTCGAACTGGACGCAGCAGCAAAAATTATTGGCCGTGGCCGTCGTCATTCTACTGCTGGCGGCCCTGGTCTACACGGAGTACATTGACGCCTACTCCATGATCGCGCGCATTCTGATCGTGCTCATTGCCTTTCCCCTGCACGAACTGGCGCATGCGGTGGCGGCCGATCGCCTGGGCGACCCCACGCCGCGACAGTACGGGCGCATCACGCTCAACCCGCTGGCGCACATTGACCCCATGGGCGGCATCCTGATGCTCCTGTTCGGTTTTGGCTGGGCCACCACGCCCGTCAACCCCAACCGGCTGCGCGGCAATCGCCAGGTCGGCTCCATCATCGTATCCGCGGCCGGCCCTTTGTCCAACCTGCTGCTGGCCGCTGTGATCGCCATCCCCTTTCGCGCCGACATCTTTTCCGCTTCGATGTTCTGGGAGGTTCTGTACTACTTCGGCATCATCAACCTGCTCCTCTTCGTGTTCAACCTGCTGCCCATTCCGCCGCTGGACGGCTTCAACATCCTGGCGAACCTGCTGCCGTCCTCCATGCGTAATCAGTTGATGGCGCTGGCGCAGTACGGCTCGCTGTTGCTGCTCCTGCTGGTGCTCTTGCCGGGCGGTCTTTTCTGGGGCATCATCGGCCCGCCGATGGATTTTCTACGTGAACTACTCTTCGGTTTCTGATCCCCGCCGCGTCGCCCCGGCGCCTGGCCGCTGGCTGCACGCTGCCGCGCGCGTGCACGCTGCCGCGCGCGTGCACGCTGCCGCGCGCGTGCACGCTGCCGCGCGCGTGCA
>JAYRVL010000896.1:0-1784 GCA_041918575.1 Anaerolineae bacterium
CCGGCCCTTTTTGCTCTCTGCACGGCGGAGAGGTTTTGTTATGCGTCCTGGCCCCTCTTGTGCTAAAATAGTGTCCCTCATGACGATCGAGGTGACACGATGACAGATCTGGTAGTGGTTTTCTTGACCGGTTTGACCACTGGCGGCCTGAGCTGCCTGGCGGTGCAGGGCGGCCTGCTCGCCAGTTCGATTGCGCGCCAGGTGGAAGAAGATGTGCAGACTGCGCTGGCTGCCAAAGCAGCGGCGCCGTCCAAGAATAAGAAGGCGCGCTCGAAGACCGTCGCGGCTGCGGTCAGCGCCCCGGCGCGTCCCCGGCACGTGGCGCAGCCGATTGCTCTGTTTCTGGGCGCCAACCTAGTCGCGTACACGCTGCTCGGCGCACTGTTGGGACTGCTGGGGTCGGCGCTGCAGTTGACGCCTGCCGTGCGCGGCGCTCTGCAGATTGCGATTGGCATCTACATGGTGGGCAACGCGCTGCGCATGTTCGAGGTGCATCCGATTTTCCGCTATTTCGTCTTCGAGCCGCCGCGCAGCCTGACCCGTTTCATCCGCCGCACCGCCAAGAACAGCAGCAGCGAGGTCATCACCCCGCTTTTCCTGGGACTGCTCACGGTGCTGATTCCCTGCGGCGTCACGCAGGCCATGATGGCGCTGGCGGTCGGCAGCGGCAATCCGCTGGCCGGCGCGGCGATCATGACATCGTTCACCCTGGGCGCTAGTCCGGTCTTTTTCGCGCTGGCCTACCTGGCGACGCGGCTGGGCGGTGCGCTGGAGGCGCGGGTGCTCAAAGTGGCAGCCGTTGCCGTCCTGGCGCTTGGACTGGTTTCGGTCAACACGGGCCTCAACTTGCTCGGCTCGCCGCTGTCTTTCAGCAGCGTTGCCAACGCGCTCTTTCCGTCCGCGGCGGCCCCGGCCGTCACCCGCTCTGTCACCGACCTGAGCGCCATCGAATGCGACCCGAAGCTGACTTCCTGTGCAGCGAACGATGGGAATGCCGGCGCCAGCACGCGGGCGGGTCAGGCCGACAGCGACAATACGGTGACTGTGCGTGCGCTCAATGATGGCTACTTCCCGACGATGACGCGGGCCAAAGCCGGGCAGCCCTCGCGCCTCGACCTGGTGACCGACAAGACCTATAGCTGCGCACAGGCGTTTGTGATTCCCGCCCTGCGCATCGAACGCCTGCTGCCGCCTTCGGGCGTGACCAGCATCGAACTGCCGGCGCAGAAGGCCGGCAGCGTGCTGCGCTTCACTTGTTCGATGGGCATGTACAGCGGGCAAATTTACTTCGAATAGGCGGGGGGATTGCTGAGATGGTGAAGAAGGTGTTTCGCGTGCCGAACATGCGCTGCAGCGGCTGCGCCATGACGCTGGAGGGGCTTGAGGATGAGCTGGACGGCGTGAGGGCCGTCAACGCCAGCTATCACAAGCAAACGATGGAAGTGGAATACGATGAACGCCGGCTGACCGAGATTGCGATCATCGCCGCGGCCAAACAGCTCGGCTACGATGCGCTTCCGGCGTGAGCCCCCTTGCCTGGGGGCGCAATCGCGGATGTAAATGCGGGTGGCCTCACCTCAACCCCCGACCCCTTCTCCTCTCCGCCACGCGGAGAGGAGAAGGGGGGGAGAGCGCGACTGTCTTTGTAGGTCCGACCTGTTGGCCGGGCGGCGTTGGGCGTAGGGGGGCGTGCTCTGCCGCAGACGGCGTCGTCACGCCGGAGGCGTCGTCACGCCGGAGGCGTCGTCACGCCGGAGGCGTCGTCACGCCGGAGGCGTCGTCAC
>JAYRVL010000897.1:0-2879 GCA_041918575.1 Anaerolineae bacterium
CATGGCGCAGCGCGCTCCGCAGCCGCTCCAGGCGCTGTACATCTTGAGAACAACCGTGGCGCAGCAGCGTCAGCTCATGAGGCAGCGCATGCAGACAGCGCAGCAGTCGCCGATAAGCCAGCAACAAGTCATCAACCTCCCCTGCACTGGGCGGCGCAAGAGCAAGGCTCTGTTCGATCGTCTGCAGCCTGCGATGGTTCTGGGACCAATCTGTCAGGGCTTTCCAAAAATAGTCGGATACGATGGGGGCGCCCTGTTCCGAGAGTAGAGCCTTCTGAAAATCGCCAATTGGCATGGGTGGGCTGGAAACCTGGCGATCGTCCGGTTCCCCGGCCAGAACGCGCACGGCCTGCACGACGTCAGTAGCTGCGGCAACCATCCACGGGCCGATGGTCGTACCTTCCAAATCGGTCTCTTGGACAATCACAGCAGCATTGCGCGCCACATCCCGCAGGTCCTGACAGCGATGCGGCAACTGCTCCTCGGGATAACAGCCTAGCCACCGGCGCACGATCTGGATGCTCTTGCTGTCGTGCTCCTGCTCCGCGATCAGGAGCACGTCGTCAAGCAGGCGATAGGCCTGATCCAGCGCAACGCCATACCGCCCACTCCAGGCGGCGCCCCATGGATTGCTGAAGCCGATCAGAAATGCTCCACGCACCGCCAGCGCTGCCGCTTCGAGAGGCGGAACCTGCAAGGCGCGCAGGGTTGGGGGAGAGCTTCTGAACAGATCGTTGGCCAGTCCCTGCAATGAGATGGCTAACGGAACCAGCGCGCCGGTTCGATACCAGACCAGTTCCAGAGGGATCACATCCAGCGGGTTCAGCGCGCGTAATCTGGTCGCCAAGGCCGGCAGCACGAACCATGGCCCCTGGTATCGGTCCCGCTCGATACCAGACCAGTTTTGCTCGAGCAGCGCATCCAGCGCCAGCCGCCGGTGATCGCCTGTCGAGACGACGGGGACGCGGCTGATGAAGAGGGCGTCGCCGGTTTCCAGAAGCTGTTCGAAGTCGGAGGGAGTCAACACGGCAACCAACTGTTCATCTGCCCGTTCTGGCAGCCATCGTTCCAGCGCCAGCGCGTAGGCCTGATGGCGGAGATTCGGGTCTTCGTTGCACTGCGCCTTCTGCCAGAGGCTGCGCGCCAGCTCGCTCCGGGCCTGCGCCAGCAGGGTGTGGGCCTGATTGTCCCGCAGCAGCGCGCGCCACCCTGTCACGTCGTATTTCTGTAGAGACGGAAATGCCTGCGTCAACTCCGGCTCCGAGCACATCCACACCCAATCCCCGGGTAGATCGGCACAATCCAGATCAACTGCTGACAGCCAGCGCGGGGCATCCTCCTTGCTCAGATAGGCTGAAATGCGATCTTGTCTCAGCGCCAGCGCAACACTCCGGTCCGGTGCGCCCTGCTGCAGCCAGGCGGGAAACAGCAGCTCGATGATCTTTCTATCTCTGCGCTTCGAGAATTCGACTCGCCGGTGGAGTGCCTGCGCCAACCGCCAGGCGTTGTCCCGATAGGCATCCTCTCGCTCCAGGGCGCTGAACAGCCGCCGTATTGGGTAAAAGCCAGGCCCATGGGTCGGCAGCAGCGGCAGGCAGAGGTCGAGAGCGCCGAATCCCACGGACAGACCGTCATGCTGCAGCACGTCATCCTCTCGCAAGTCGGAAAGCTGCTTCGCCAACCACCCAAGAGGAACTGCGTGTGGGAGGCAGTCATCCAGGTACACCAGCAAGCCGCCGGGCGCCGTGCTGGTCGTCAAGATCAGAATCAGTCCCTCTAGCGGGAGGGAGGCGCCGAGCTGCTCGATCTCTCTCAGTTTCTTGAAGGGCAATGAGAACATCTCAGCCTCGCTACGATGCGGTGATTCGGCGGTCCTGCCAGAGGAGCTGCGCAAACGCGCCGATCAAAAGCGCCAAGCCGGCCCACAGCACAATGAGCCTGGGGGAGTACATCAAGACCAGGCATTGTTCGCCCGTCACTTCGAATATCATCAGGTCTCCAATCTGCAGGACCTTCAGCCAGGACAAACTCAGCAACGGGGTTTCGGCGCCAATCGTGTGGAGTGGGAGCAAGGATGAAATCAGCGTCGTCAATCCCAGCGCCTCCAGGACGCCAATCGCGAACACCTTGAAGGTTGTCTGCACAGAGCGAGCCATCGGGTTCCTGGCATCGCGCGTTGGCGCTGAACTCTCTTGCCTACCCGTGTCCACAGGCAGCAGGCGCGTGCTCTTATGCACATCCAGGAAGAAGTAGACCAGGGCGCCGCCAAACGAGGCCAGCGTAATCAGTGCCCAGTTGAACCAGGGCATGGTCAGGGTGGCTTGCCACACTGTGCTCTCCAGGGCAAGAATGGAAAGCCCAACTACGATGCTGCCCAGGAGCCGCGGCAGGAGCAGCTCCAGGTAGGAGAAACCTTGTCCTGTGACCAGGCGCTTCGTGATTGTCGTGAGTGCATAGACCGTTACAAATGCCGCTGTCAATAAAAGCACTGCGGCCGGAAGCTGCGCCAAGATTCTCCAGCCTTGACCTGCAACAAGGAGATGGACAAATGACAGGATGAGCAGTGCAACTATGAGAATCACATAGCGCCGCGGTCTTCGGTATACGTCCAGGAGCCTTTTCAACAGAGAGTCTTGTTTGACTCTGAGCACTCTCTCCCAGATGGCTACGGCATCATCGAGGAGATACTGGTCAAGGTAGTGCTGCGCCATGAGGCTGGCCAGGGTTTCGGTAGTCGCGTCCGCCTTGTCCCCGCCGAACGCCGCGGCCATGACGGTCAGGCTCGCCAACGCGCAGATGGTACTCTTCACGGCACGTCCTCCCGATGAGAGCTGCTCGGAAAGCCGGAACCTCCGTCGGTAGGTGAGTGCCGAAGGGCG
>JAYRVL010000898.1:0-3201 GCA_041918575.1 Anaerolineae bacterium
CTGACTTTTTTTCTAAACTGACCGCGGCGGCGCTAAAGAACAACTCTCTGCTCTGCGTTGGCCTCGATCCCACGCTGGAGGCGGCGCCGGCCGCGTTTCGCCAGGCCGCCAATCCGATCCTGGCCTGGAATCGGGCCATTATCGAGGCCACGGCTGACCTGGTCTGCGCGTTCAAGCCTAACATCGCTTTCTACGAGGCGCTGGACGACGGCCTGGCGACTCTCAAGGCCACCCTGCGCCTCGTCCCGCCCGACATCCCGGTGATTCTCGACGCCAAGCGCGGGGACATTGGCTCCACCGCGGCCGCGTACGCCCGTGTGATCTTCGACCTGTTGGCCGTGGATGCCGTCACCCTCAGCCCGTACCTGGGCGCAGACAGCATCGCGCCATTTGCCGCCTACGCGGATCGCGGGTTGTTCATCCTTTGCCACACCTCCAATCCCGGCGCGGCAGCCATCCAGGATCTGCCCACGGCAAACGGCGCGCCGCTCTATCTGCAGGTGGCGCAGCAGGCGCTGACCTGGTCGAAACACCAGAACATCGGCTTGGTCGTGGGCGCCACGTTCCCCGCGGCCCTGGCAGATGTCCGCCGGATCGCGCCGCAGGCGTGGTTCCTGGCGCCTGGCGTCGGCGCGCAGGGCGGCGATCTGAGCGCCGCGGTGCAGGCGGCCATGCGCCCTGATGGCCTGGGTGCCATCATCAATGCCAGCCGTGGAGTGGCGGCCGCGCCTGATCCGCGCCAGGCGGCCCAGACGCTGGTCGCGGCCATCAATGCAGCGCGTTCAGCCGCGCCAGTAGCTGCGCATGGCGCCGATCCAGGCGCAAACCCGGCGCATCAAGCCCTGTTGACCGGCCTCTACCGGCTCGGCGCCATCCGTTGCGGGCAGTTCATCCTGGCGAGCGGGTTGCCCTCGCCGCTCTACATTGACCTGCGCCTGCTCGTCAGCGATCCCGCGCTCTTGCAGCAGGCCGCGGCCGCCTACGCCCAGGCGTTGACCGGCCTCTCCTACGACCGCCTGGCCGGTGTGCCGTATGCGGCGCTGCCCATCGGCGCCGCGCTAAGCCTGCACGTGGGCAAACCGTTGCTCTACCCGCGCAAGGAGGCCAAGACCTATGGTCTGGGCAAGTCCATCGAGGGCATCTGGCAGCCAGGCGAGCGCGTCGTCGTGATCGAAGACCTGGTCACCAGCGGCGGCAGCACCCTGAAGACGGTGCAACTGCTGCGCGCGGCGGGCCTGCTGGTTGAAGATGTGGTGGTGCTGATTGATCGTGAGCAGGGCGGCCGCGCCAACCTGGCGGCCGCCGGCCTGAATTTGCACGCCGTGTTTTCTCTGAGCCAAGTGCTGGACAGCCTGCACCGCGCCGGCCTGCTTGACGCCACTGTGCTGGCCGAGGTGCGGGCCTATCTCAACGCATGAATGCTCCTGATCTGACCACCACCTTCTGCGGCGTCACCCTACCCAACCCGCTCGTCCTGGCTTCTGGCATTCTGGGCGTCAGCGCGGCGCTGATGGCCCGCGTGGCCGCGGGCGGCGCCGGCGCGGTGACGGCCAAATCGTGCAGCCCAGGCCCGCGGGCCGGCCATCCCAACCCAACCGTGCTCGACTGGGGCGCGGGTTTCATCAACGCGGTGGGGCTGGCCAATCCGGGCGTGGAAGAAGAAATCGCCATTTTGCAGGAGACGCGCCGTCGCCTGGCGCAAGCCGGCCAGGGCGTCAGACTCATCGCTTCTATCTTCGCCACCACCGTGGATGATTACGGCTTGTTGGCCGAACGCATCAGCGCGGCGCGGCCCGATTTTCTGGAGATCAACATCTCCTGCCCCAATGTGCATGACGAGTTGGCGCGGCCGTTCGCGGCCAGTTGCCCGGCCGCCGCCGCGGTTACCCGCGCGGTCAAGCGCGCCACCGCCATCCCCATCGTGGTCAAGCTGTCGCCCAATGTCACCGACATCGCCGAGATTGCCCGCGCCGTGGAAGCCGAAGGCGCGGATGCCATTGCGGCCATCAACACCGTGGCCGGCATGGTGATTGACGTGGCTGCCCGCCGACCCATCCTGGCCAATCGCGAGGGCGGCCTGAGCGGCCCGGCCATCCGGCCCATTGCGGTGCGCTGCATCTACCAGTGCTACCGGGCCGTCAAAATTCCCATCCTGGGCATCGGCGGTGTGAGCTGCGGCGAAGACGCGGCCGAGCTGTTGCTGGCCGGCGCCACACTGGTTGGCGTGGGGTCGGCCGTCCACAGTCGCGGCATCGCTGCCCTGGGGCAGATTCGTGATGAACTGGCGCAGTTCATGGCAACCGAAGGCTTCGATCGGGTCACAGACCTGGTGGGGCTGGCGCACGAGTCCGCGGGAGCAGAAGAGCCATGATTCACCAGGCGGCGCGCATCACCGACATCTGCCAGGAGAATTATCGGGTCAAAACCTTCACGCTCAAACTGGCCTGGCCGGCCGCGCGGCCCGGTCAATTCGCCATGGTCTGGCTGCCAAATGTGAACGAACGTCCGCTTAGCCTGTTGGACGCTGATCCCGTGCGCTTCACGGTGGCGCGCGTGGGCGAGTTCACCACGGCTTTGCACAACCTGCGGGTGGGCAACCGCCTGTGGGTGCGCGGCCCCCTCGGCAACGGCTTCACGCCGTCGGGCCGCCATCTGCTGTTGGTGGGCGGCGGCTATGGCGTGGCGCCCCTGCACTTCCTGGCGCGGGCCACGCTGAACGCGGGCAGCCGGGTCAGCGCGGTCATCGGCGCGCGCACCCGCGCCGATCTGCTTTTCGTGGATCGCTTCGCGGCCCTGGGCATTCCGGTTGTTGTCACCACCGATGACGGCTCGGCCGGTTTGCCGGGGCAGGTCACGGCCGGCGCGGCCCATTGGCTGGCCGCGGCTGACCCGCCCATAGATCAACTGGCCGCGTGCGGGCCTGGCCCCATGCTGGTCGCGCTGGAACGCCTGGCAGCCAATCGCCGTCTGCCCAGCCAGTTCAGTTGGGAGAACCGCATGCGCTGCGGCATCGGCATCTGCGGCACCTGTGAGAAGGATGGCTGGCTGGTGTGCAGCGAGGGCCCGGTGCGCTCAGAGCCGGGTGAGCGCCGAACGTAGGACTGACGCCACCTCATCCACCTGCGCGTCGGTCATCTCCGGGTAGAGCGGCAGGGAGAAGATCTCCCGCGCCGCCTGTTCGCTGACAGGCAGCGCGCCGGC
>JAYRVL010000899.1:0-6622 GCA_041918575.1 Anaerolineae bacterium
ATTGGCTCAGCAGCAGCAGCCGCGGGGTTTCCACGGCGTTGCCCGCCACGACGATGGCGCGCGCCGCGATCTCCTGCTCCTGCCGATTGGCGTCGAAGTAGATGACGCTGCGCGCCTTGCCCGCCGCGTTGACGGTGATCTCCCGCGCCATGCACTGCGGCCGGATATCCACGCGGCCGCTCGCCTCGGCCTTGCGCACGTAGGTCACATCAATGCTGCCTTTGGCCGCAATTTTACAGCCTAAACGGCACGCGCCGCACTGAATGGAGGCCGGTCGGCCGTTCCAGGGCTGGCTGGGCAGCGCCGTCGGTGAATGGACCATGTGCAGCCCCAGGCGGTCGGCCCCGGCCTTGATGGCCTGGCTGGCGCAGTTGTACGGGAAGGGTGGCAGCGGAAAGGGCCGGCTGCGCGGGGCATCGAACGGGTTAGCCTCCGCGCCCGTCGGCCCGGAGATGCCGATTTCGTATTCCACACGGTCGTAGTACGGCTCGATGTCCGCGTAGGTAATCGGCCAGTCGTCCGCAACCCCGTCCGCGCTGCGCACGCGAAAATCCGACTCATGAAAGCGCGGGGAGACGCCGACGTAGACCAGGGTGGAGCCGCCCACGCCTTTGACCCGGCTGTAGTTGAACCATTCGGCGCCGCCCGAGGTGTACAGATCGCGGCGCGGGTCTTCAGGATCGAACACGCGGGTCGAGCTGGTCTCGAAGTCGCGTTCCGTGGTGCGATAGTCCACGTAGGGATTGAAGCGCTTGCCTGCCTCCAGCACGACGACCTGCAGGCCGGCTTCGCCCAGTTCCCTGGCGATCACGCCGCCGCCGGCCCCGCAGCCGATCACGACGACATCGGTCGTTTCGCTCATGACGCACAGCTCCCCAGACGCCCCACGTAGCCGGCCGGCTGCGGCGGCCCGTCGTAGCCCAGCCAGTCCCAGGCGACCTGGCTGCTGTAGAACGCCTGCATCACGTCACTGACCAGTTGGGGGAAGAGATCGAGCGCGGGGCCGAGGCCTTCCCAGTCGTGATAGAGGTCTTGCGCCTTGCGTTCGACCCGGTCGGGCAGGGAAATCGTGGCGCGATTGATGTTCTGCTGCATCTGATCTACTGTTTCCAACAGCGCCAGTTGTTCGGGCCGCGTCAGCTCGACGAAGACAACGCCGTGCATGCGCCGGGCCAGTTCGTCGAAGGCCAACAGCCCGGGCGCGTACAACGCACGCCGGTGGGCCGACGTGGCAATCAGGCGATCGAGCACATCCACCGCCTGCGCTTCGGGCGCGCCTGGCCCCGCGTTGTCTGACGGCAGCAGGTGCGACGCCAGCGCGCCGAGCAGGACATATTCAGCCTGGGTCGCCCAGGCAATGCCGCCGGTGGGGCGCTGGCGCTCACGTTCAGCCAGCAGCGCCCTGCGTCCCTGGCTGTCCAGCGCGACTTTGCCGCCGATGCCCGCGGCCGCCAGGCCCACCGCTCCGCCCATCAGCGCGGCACGCTTGAGAAAGACGCGCCGCCCCATCCCACTCGGTGGGTTCGATTTTGGATTTTGGATTTCTGATTCAGGATTTAAGGTTTTCATTTCGAGGTTTTCATCCACACGATCAACTCGCCGTCCGCTGCTTCTGCGTCTCGATAAGCCGCCTGCCAGGGCGCAGGCAGGGTCGCGGCCTCGCGCCAGGCTTGCAGGGCCGGCCGGCTTGCCAGTTTGCGCGGCGAAGTGATGATGACATCGGCCTGCACTGCGTCGGCATAGGTCAGCACTTGCGCCGGCGACCCGTTGGGCATGGGGACATGCACCCCGCCGGCGTAGAACGGAACCTGGCTGTGAACCGACAGGATGCGCAAACCGTCCTGCGGCCGCTGCTGCGCCAGCCAGATCCCGGTCCGCTGCTGATCCACATCCACCACGCGGCGGCTGCTCACCGTGCTGCCGCGCGGCAGCGACAGGAGCAACACACAGACGATGACCAACGTCGTCGCAGGGGCATGAGGGCGCAGCGCCCCAACTACGCCGGCCCCAACGCCCGCGCCGGCCCAGACGCACAACAGCGGCAGCAGCGGGAACAGGTACCGGGTGTAGACCTGCGGCACGAGCGCGACGGTCAGCAGGGCCAGACCGATGAACGAGCCGAGGTAGAGGGTGGCCGGCCGTGACGAGCGCGTCATCAGGGTGCGCAGGATGCCGGCTGCAACGGCGACCAGGAAAAGCCACGAAACCAGGTAGAGCTGCATCTCCTGGCGTACACCGCGCAGGCCGTTCCACAACTGGCGCAGGCGGCTGCCTGACCAGGGCGGCGGCAGGTCCGGCGCCTGTTGCTGGCTCAACGCGGCGGTGCGCTGCAAAAAGACCCCGTGCGGTCGCCCGTCCGCGTCCAGGCCATACGCGGCATCCACGTAACTTTCACCCTGGGCCATGCGCCCGGCGATGACGAAGTTCAAGGTGCTTTTGGTTTCGAGCGCCACCCGGTCGAGCGTCAGGCTGAGCCACAGCACGTAGGGCGCGGCCACCAGCGCGAACGCGGCCAGTAGGGGCATGAGGGCGCAGCGCCGAGACCAGAGATCAGAGGCCAGGGACCTACGCCAGCGAACGGGCGCGAGGGCGCAGCTCGCATGCCCCAACGACCACGCGACGACGAGCGCCAGCGCGAGCGCGCCTTCGACGCGGGTCAGGTAGGCCAGGCCCAGGCAAAGCCCGGCGCCGAGCGCCGAGCGCCGCCCGCCGACCCGGATAGTTTGCCAGCCCCAGGCCAGGCCCAGGGTCAGCAGCAGCGCGTAGAGGGTTTCGCTCCATTCCAGGCTGCTGTATTCGATCAGCAGCGACGCGCCGGCGACGAGCAGGCCGGCCGCAACGCCGGCGCGCCGGTCGAAGAGCCTGGCGGCCAGCAGGTAGGTGGCCGGAACCAGGGCCACGCCGGCCAGGAGGGAGATCAGGCGGGCGCTGAGGATGGCATCGCCGCTGAGAGGCGTTAGCGCCGCGATCAGCAGGGGGTAGAGCGGCGGCACGAACGGTTCCACCGTGCCCAGGATGCCAGCAAAGCCGCGGCCGGCCAGCAGATTGCGGGCAATGGTGATGGTGGTCGTGCCTTCGGTCAGAACGACCGGTTGGCTGAAGAGACCGGGCAGGCGCAGCGCCAGCGCGGCCAGCGCCAGCAGCGCGAGGGGCGCCAGCCGGCGGAGTTTTTCATGCCGACTGCCGCCGCCGAATGAATGCGGGGCGCAAGGGCGCTTCGCCATCAGATCGGCCTGCGCCGGCCGGCCTTCATATTGATTGTTAGTATTTTCATCACGCATCACGTTCGGCGCTCACAACGGCCTCGGTGCGAGGCAAATGGGTGAAATCGAGCATGGCTTCACGGCCCGCCTGGCTCCGCGGCAGACGGAAGCAGAAGGTGGCGCCCTGGCCGTTGACGCCGGGACTTTCCACCCAGATGTGGCCGCCGTGATGTTCCACGATGTGTTTGCAGATCGAAAGTCCCAAGCCGGCGCCCTTGTAAAGGCGGCTCGACCCGCCGTCCACCTGGTAGAAGCGGTCGAAGATGCGCTGCTGTTCTTCGAGGGGAATGCCAATGCCTGAATCACTGATGCGCAGCTCGACCACGCTGGCATCTCCCGATCCGGTCACGCGGATGGCGCCGCCGGGCGGGGTGAACTTGATCGCATTATCCACCAGGTTCGTCATCACCTGCTCGATGCGCATCGGGTCCGCCTCGATCGCGGCAAAGCCCGGCGCCACCTGAACGATGATGTTGACGCTGGCGTTGGCGGCCTGCGGTCCCAATTTGGTGGCTACGTCCGCGACCAGGTCGCCCAAGTCAACCGGCTCCATGCGCAGCCTGACCTGACCCGCTTCCATGCGGCTGAACTCAAGCAGGTCGCTGATCAGGCGCTGGAGCTGGTTGGTCTGTTCTTTGACCGTGCCCAGGAAGTCGCGCTGCAGCTCGTTGACCGGCCCGGTCTTGCCCAGCAGGATGATCTCGACAAAGCCCTTGATGGAATGCAGCGGCGTCTTCAACTCGTGCGAAACCACGCTGAGGAAATTGGTCTTCATGCGTTCCAGTTCCACGCGGGCGGTGATGTCGCGCAGCACAGTGACAACGCCGCGGCGGGCGCCGGCGATGCTGGACATGGGAGAGGCCAGGGCCTGATAGGTGTGCGTGCGCCCGTCGCGGGCGGTCATCAGGTCAAGCTCACGCACGACCGGCTGCCCACTGCCGTTGACGGTCTCTTCGATGAGCGGCAGCAGCGGACTGCCCGGCAGCAGGTTGGACAGCGGTTGGCCGGTGGCGACCTGCGGCAGGCCGAAGATCTGGATGGCGACCGGGTTCATCAGGAGCAGGCAGAGCTGCGGGTCGGTGACAAGCACGCCGTCGCCAATGCCCACGACGACCGCTTCGAGTTCGCTGCCCTTGTCCCAGGCCTCCTGGTAGAGCTGAGCGTTTTCGATGGCGGTGGCCGCGAAGTAGGCAAAAGAAAGGCCTAGCTGGCGCTCTGGCTCGCCAAAGGTCACGTCGGCGCGGCTGCTGCCCAGGTAGAGCGCGCCGATCGCGCGCTGCCGCGCCAGCAGGGGGATCACCAGGCAGGAACGCATTCCCCAGCGCTGGAACCACTGCTGCTGCCCGGCCGCGGGGCTGTCCGCGTCGAGGCTGACCATGACCGGCTGTTCGTCGGTCAGCGCGGCGGCCGTGGCCGGCTCATCGGCCAGGAGAACGGTGAACGACTCGACTGCGGCCTGGCCGCCCCCGGTCGCGATGCTGCCGAGCAGCCGACGGCCCTCCGGGTCGAGCACGGCCACTGCGCAGTGACTGGCGCCGAGCAGGTTTGCCAGGCGGCCCACGATCACCTGCAGCACCTCTTCCAGGCGCAGGGTGGAGGTGAGCGAGCGCATGACCTCTTGCAGGGTGCGCAGTTCCAACACGCGCTGACCCAGGTCGGTGGCGGTGCGCTGCAAAATGCTGGTCTTCTGCGCCAGGTCGCTCTCCTGGCGGGCCAGGGCTGCGTCGAGGCTGCGGGTGGTCTGCTGCCAGCGCGCCACGGTCCAGGTGGCCAGGGCGCCGGCGGCGATCCAGCCTGCAAACAGGGCATAGCGCAGCAGAAAGTCGCGCTCGCGCAGGAAGCCCAGGCTGCCGTGATGATACCACAGCACGACGATGTAGAGAGGGCCAAGCAGGAAGGGCAGCAGGAGAGGCAGGGTGGGCGCCAGCAGGATGGCCTTGAGCGCCAGTAAGCCGTAGATCAGGTAGAGCGGACTGGCGACGCCGCCGTCGAGGGTAATCAGGTAGCTGACAAAGGCGGCATCGGCAGCGAAGCCGAGCCAAAAGAGCCAGCCGATGGGCCGTACTTCGATCAGCCAGGTGAAAACCGTTGACAGCAGGACGACCAGGGCGTAGAGGAGCCAGGCCAGCGACAGACCGCCGCCAAAGGGCGTTGCATCGGCGGTGAGGACGATGAGCGTGCCCAGGGTGAGCAGCAGCCAACGCACCGGCACGCTGACGAGCCGTTCCTGTCGGTAGACGCCGGCCAGTCCGGGAAATTCAAGGGGGCGCAGAGTCGTCTTTGTCGCCATGGTGTGTTGCAGCCTGCACTCAACGAGCCGTTGGGTAACGCCAAATGCCTTGATCGGTGGCAGCCAGTAGTAAGCTGCCCTGTCGCCGGTCGAGGATTAGGCGATGCACGCGAGCCGGGTGACGGCCATTGCCCAGGGTTTGCCAGCTCAGGCCGCCATCGAAACTCACGCGAACGCCGGTATCCGCCAGCGCCAGGTAGAGCGTGGCAGGATCGGCCGGCGCCACGACCAACGCCTCGGCCTGAGCGGTCTCGGCTGCCTGGTAAACGGCCGTCCAAGTGATGCCGGCGTCTGGGCTGGCGAAAAGGGTCGCCCCGCCCCAGGCGTAGAGTTGGGCCGGCTGGGAGGGCGCCTGCGTCAGCAGGGTGATCGGGCCTTGCGCCAGCAAGCGGCTCTCCTCCCATCGTTCGGCCTGCGGAGAGGCGAGGCGCAGGACAAAGCCGTTGCTGGCGCCCACGAACAGTGCAGGCAGCAGGCGGCGGTCGGAAACCTCAGCGGCCTGTTCCACGCTGACCAGGAGAGCAACGGCCGCGCCGGCCTCCGCCGACCAGGTCGCTGTCTGCTGCCAGATGCGGCCGGTATCGAGGTTCCAAAGCAGGCGTTGATTTGCGGCCAGGAAAACGCTGCCGGCCGGGCCAACGGCCAGGGCGGGGTCTTGCTCGCTGCCGGCAAAGCTGCGCGTGAGCTGCCAGGTGGCGCCGCCGTCGTTCGAGCTGTAGAGGCCGGACTGGCTGCCGGCCGCCAGGGACACGAGGAGATGGCGGCCGTTGCGATCGTCTACCGCCAGGCGGCGCACAACGGGCGCGCCCCACAGACTGCGTGCGGGCAAATTTCCATCAATGGCGCGCCAGGCGCGGCGGGTAGTGGGCACAGAGACTGCGCCCTCGTGTCCCATCAGCAGGCCATCGGTTGGCGTCCAGGCGTAATAAAAATAGATGCCATCGGCAAAACCGGCGGCGACGTGCTGCACGTTGCGTCCGGGCAGACCGGCCGGCTGCCAGGCGGCCGCTGGCGTTTGTGGAATGATGAGCCACAGCAGGGGCAAGAAGAAAACGAGTGTGCCGAGCTC
>JAYRVL010000900.1:0-15507 GCA_041918575.1 Anaerolineae bacterium
GCAGGTGGGCGCGGTCATTGTCAAGGATCGCCGTATTTTGACCACCGGCTACAACGGCGCGCCCGCGGGCCTGCCGCACTGCGACGATGTCGGTCATTTGCTGGTTGACGGTCACTGTGTGCGCACTCTTCATGCCGAACAAAATGCTATTTTGCAGGCCGCCCTGCACGGGGTTTCCGTGCAGGGCGGTACGGTTTATGTGACTCATCAGCCATGTTTGACCTGCGCCAAGATGATCATCAATGCCGGCCTGCTGCGCGTGGTCTACGCGGGCGCTTATCCAGACGAACACGCCCGCGCCTTCTTATCGCAGGCGGGGGTGGCCTTGATCCGCTATGATTCTCTGATTCCTCCTGCAGCAGGCGCAGCGGCTTAGCGGCGCGCTGCGGCGGAAGTAACCGAACGGTGCTTATCACCCATGAGCCAACCTGAACGACGCTGGTCCCCTGCCTCCTTCACGCGACTCGCCGGGCCGACCTGGCTGGTCATCCTGTGTCTGCTCGCCTTGCTCAGCGCCTGCGAGGGCCGGCCCGGGCCGAAAACGCCCGCGGCCGCGGGCGCTGTGACGTTGACCTGGGCCGTGACGCTGCCTGTGGGCACACCTCCCGATGAGGACATTTTCCTGAGCGGTAATTGGAACCAATGGCAGGCCGCCGACCCAGCGCTGCGCCTGGTGCGCCAGCAAGACCGGGCCACGCTCACCCTGACAGTAGAAAAGGGGCAAACATTGGAGTACACATTCACGCGCGGCAGTTGGGCCAAGCGCGAGGCGGACGCGACCGGGCAGCCGGTTCCCAATCACGTCCTGTTGGTTGAGTCGGCGCGTGCCATTGAGCTGCAACTGGCCGGTTGGTCCGATTTGCGCCAGGAGACCGGCGCAGCCACGCCCACCCCTGATCCGACCCTGGTCAACCCCTACGATCCTCGCGTGCAGCGGGTACAGATTCTCAGCCGGGCGCTGGGCATCCGCAAGTCTTTCTTCATTTTTGTGCCTCCAGAGGCGGCCGCACACCCCAACGAGCGCTATCCTGTGCTTTATCTGTTTCGCGGACATGAGCGCGAATGGGTGAACCCGGCCGAGGACGTGTCGCGTGGCAACCGCAACGCGATTGATGTCTATGAAGAACTGCGGGCCACAGACGCCATTGGCCCGATGGCGCTCGTCTTTCCGGGTATTTCCAGCAATGACAATGTTTACAGCGGCATGTTGGTCAACATGAGTGACCCGACCAAGACGTACAGCGCGCGCGGGGTTGGTTCGGGCCGTTTCGAGGACTATTTCTTGCAAGACCTGATCCCATTCGTCAATGCCAATTATCCGGTGCTGCCCGGCGCGGCCCATCGTGGGGTGGATGGCTTTTCGCTGGGCGGCTTCATGGCGGTCAAAATCGCGACGCAGCATCCTGATTGGTTCGCAACCGTGGGCGCCTACGACGGCCTGTTCTTCTACGCCGGCGTGATTTCGAACGCGGTCACCTCTACCCTGGGCGTCACCCTGACCGCGCCTGTGTCTGGTTCGCTGGTGATCAGTGATGCGACCAGCACACGCCTGGGCATCCGGTTGGACGATCGCGCGTTCCAGAACTCGCTCTTCGATCCGGTCTTTGGCTCTCCGCGCAACATTCCGTTTGCGGCGGCCAACAATCCCGCCAATCTCCTCCTCGATACACCGGCTGACGCGTTTAAGCAGTTGCATTGGTTCATCGAATACGGGCCTGAGTCGCGAGAACCGCACGATTCCAACTTCTACCGCGGCCAATACTTCGTCAATCTCCTCGCAGCCAGCGGATTGGTCAACGACGGCGGCGCCATCGCCAATGGTCGGCACACCTGGGCGCAGGCCGATCAGCACCTGGCGCGCACCCTGCCCAAGCATTACGCGGTGCTCAGCGCGCCCTGATCCTCTTGTAAACATTGTCACAAACTGACATTCATCATGTCACCGCGGCGACCGCAGTGGTACACTGGACGCAATAGTTCATGTACCATGAGGAGTTCCGCTTATGCCTTCGCTCCAAGAACGACTTGATCGGGGCGATACCATTTTGCTCGATGGCGCAACCGGCACCGAACTACAGCGGCGTCACATTCCAACGCCGCTGCCGTTGTGGTCGGCTGCGGCGTTGATCAACCAGCCGGAGGCAGTGCGCCAGATTCATCTCGATTACCTGGCGGCCGGCGCGGACATCCTGACCACCAACACCTTTCGCACCTATCGGCGCACCCTGGCACGCGCGGGATTGGGAGACCGCGCGCAAACCCTGACCTACCGCGCGGCTACCTTGGCGATCCAGGCGCGACGGGACGCCGGACTGCGCAGCAGTGTTCTCATTGCCGGCTCCATGAGCCCGCTCGAAGACTGTTACGCGCCTCACCTGGCGCCGCCGCAAACGGAGTGCGAGATGGAGCACGATGAGATGGCGCGCTACCTGGCTGCAGCCGGAGTGGATTTGATCCTGGTGGAGACGATGAACACGGTGCGCGAGGCTGTGGCCGCCGCGTCTGCAGCGCGGCGCACCGGTCTGCCTTTCATGGTGAGTTTTGTGTGTGACCCCAACGGGCGCCTGCTCAGCGGCGAAACCCTGGTTGAGGCTGCGGCCAGCCTGGCGCCGCTCGGCCCTCTGGCGCTGCTGATCAACTGTATGTCAGCGGCGGTCGTGCTACCTGCGCTGCAAGCGCTGCGCGCGGCCACGGATCGCCCGATTGGCGCCTATGCCAATGTGGGACATGCCCAATCGGATTGGGGTTGGGATTTCACCGAAGATATTTCGGTCGAGGCCTATGGGCGCCATGTTCGCAGTTGGCTGGCGGTCGGCGCACAGATCGTTGGCGGTTGCTGTGGAACGACTCCCGCGCATATTGCGACCCTGGCCGATGTGGTCTATGACCATGCGAAGGTGGGCCGGCATCTGCTGGTGCGCGATCGGGAACTTGCTTTGAGCTGATTTTGGCGGCGGCGCTCGTCGTGAGCGTGTTTACCTCCTGTGCGGGTGCGGCGGAATTGTGGAAATCCCGCCGCACTTCGTTTTTACACAGCAGCGGCCTACTGCGCGGCGGCGATGACGGCGCGGAAGTTTTCTTCGAAACAGCGGCTCAGGTGTTGGGTGATGGGGCCGGGGTGGCCGCGGCCGATCGGCCGGCCATCGATGCTCACCAGCGGCATGATGTGGCGGCTGGTGCTGGTGAGAAAGGCCTCATCCCAGGCGGCCATCTCGCTTTCGGCCAGCGGCGCAGCGACGACTTCGATTCCTTCGCGGGCCGCCAGGGCCAGCACGATGTCGGCCGTCACCCCGGCCAGCACCTCCTCCGGCGGCGGCGTCAGCAGGCGCCCGCCGCGCGCCACGAACAGGTTGGAACTGGAACCTTCTTTGATCGCGCCGCGGCTCTTGAGCAGCCCCTCATGCTCACCCTGGCGCTGCGCCTGGCGACGAGCCAGAAAATTGACCAGGGTGTTGAGCGATTTGGCCTGGGGCAAGGCCCGCTCGCCTTCGAAGGTTACCGCGCCGGCGCCTTCGCTGAAAAGCTGCGCCGCATAGACCGGCAGACTTTGCGCCCAGATGAATGAATCGCCTTCGGCCCCGCCATTGGCGCCGAGCACGAACAGCCGCAGCAGGCAGCTTTGGAGCCTGCTGGCCGCCAGCAGATCGGGAATCCAGCCTGCGATGCGATCACAGTCGTGCGGCAGCGTCATTTCAAGGATCGCGGCCGAACCGGCCAGCCGCGCCAGGTGCTCTTCCAGGTGAAAGATGACGCCGGCCTCAACCTGGATCGATTCGTAGATGCCATAGGCGCCGTAGAGAGCCGGATGAAACACCGGCACCTGCGCCTGCGCCGCCGTGACCAGGCGGCCATTGTGACAGACAATGTCAGCTTGCGGAAATGACATACCCACTCTCGTTCAAGACAATGCGGGGACGCGCGGGCGCATCACCAGGTCGCGCCCGCGGTCAATTTCCCAGGGATACACGATCCATTTGTGCGTGATGGCCGCGTAGTAGGTTGGCCCTTCACGAGCAAAGAACGATTGCCCCGGTTTGTAGTGCAAAACCGCTGTTTCGACGATCCCGCCCACCGCTTCGGTGCGGCCTTTGACCGTCATGATGGTGCGGCCGCTGTCCCAAATGTCGTCCACGATCAGGATGGTCTTGTGGCGCAGTTGGGAATCGGCTGGGAACTGCCAGAAGGTGGGCCAAGCCAGCTTCTGCTCGGACGCCGGTAAGAACTCCACAGCCGCAGTCAGCACCACTTGCAGATTGAGCGCCTCGGCGATGAGACCGCCGGGAATGATGCCGCCGCGCGTAATCATCAGCAGCGCGTCGTAACTGCGCTGAAACTGCGGGATCAGATGGTCAATCAGGGCATCCACGTCTTGCCAGGTCAGATATTCACGCTCCACGGCGTTCTCCTTTGTTTGTTTGCGTGTTCGGTCCAAACATTCAGACGATGTCATTGTACCCAACTTCGAGAGCAACCCCAAAATGATCAGGCCCGTTCGCGCGTTCGTTTTGCGCCTTGACAAAAGCACAACCGCCGAGTAGACTACTTATACGCAACCCGGCCCATCTTGCCGTGGAGGAGAATCATGAAGAGGTCCTTTTCGGCTGTTTTGGCCCTGCTGATGACAATGAGCCTCATGCTCAGCGCCTGCGGCGGCGCTGTGACCCCGAAGCGAACACCGTCGCCAGAGGCGACTGAGATGCCCGTTGTCACGCAGTCCCCGGCAGAGGCTACCGACACGCCCGCCCTTACGCAGACGCCTGCAGAAGCCACCAACGTGCCCGCTGCGACGCCAACACTGGCGTCCACCAAGCCCGCAGAACCAACCCGGATCACCATCTGGCACGGCTGGGCTGCTGATATTTTGAGACCGATCGAGGCGGTGTTCAGAGCTTACGAGGCGACGCATGCCGGCATTCTAATCGAACTGTCCAAGGTTGACAATCTGAACGACGCCCTGGCGATCGCTCTGCCAGCCGGCGAAGGTCCTGATATCGTGGCCTGGAGCAGCGATCAGATCGGCATCAACGTCCTTAGCGGCAATATCGTAGCCCTGAACGCCGTTGGCATTGATGAGACTTTTCTCAGGTCTACTTACCAGCCAGCCGCTGCCAGCGCCATGCTGTGGAACGGCCAAATCTGGGGACTGCCCGAAACCGAGGAAGGAATCGCCCTCGTCTACAACAAGGCTCTGGTCGGTGAAGCGGACTTCCCGTCCGATCCGCTGGATTTCGCCGGGCTGCTCGATGCGGCCAAGACCTTCGCTGAGAAGAACCCCGGTAAGTTCCTCATCTGCAACCAGGGCCTGGGCCACGACGATGCGTACCATGCTGCGCCCATCTACTTCGGTCATGGGATGCCCGGCTACTTGGACAACCAGGGCCAGGTTCACATGAACACCCCGGAGGGCTTGGCCGCCGCGGAATGGATCAAAGCCTTCAGCGCCTACGCGCCCAAAGAGACCAGCCACGACATTTGCCGCGCCATGCTGCTGGAGGGCCAGGCGGCCGCCTGGTGGACTGATCGTTGGGCCATTGCCGACATCGCAGCGGCCGGGTTGGACTACGGCATGAAGGCGTTTGGTCGCCCGTTCGTGAGCGCCAGGACCTTGATGCTGACACCGAATGCTTTGGCGCGCAAGCATGATGCGGCCAGTCTGGAGGTCATGAAGTATTTCACCGGCGCCGAGGTGCAGAAGGATCTGGCGCTGGTCAACAAGACCGTGCCCGCGGCTTCTGCGGCCATCGAGTCGGCAGAGCTGCAGTCCGCCGTCGCGCTGCAGGGCTTTGCGGCCAGCCTGGCCATGGGCGTGCCGGTGCCCAGCACACCGCTGGCCGAAGTCCAGTGGGAAGTGGTGGGCGCGGCGACGACCGCGATCTGGAACGGGACCATGACGCCGGCCGATGCCATGCGCGCCGCGCAGGCGACGATCGAGAATAAGATCCGGCTGATGCTGAAATGACCCTGCGTCCACGAAGGTTCCTGATACACCGATGGACACAGATCAACACGGATGATGAGAACGATCCGTGTTGATCCGTGTACCAGTATAAATGTTCGTTCGATGTTCTTTGGAGATGTTCTTTGGAGATGTTCTTTGGAGATGTTCTTTGGAATGGAGGCTTCGTTATGAAAACACTGCGTTTCGTCTCTCTACTTGTCGTCCTCACCATGCTTTTGGGCCTGGCCCCCGTTGGCTCCGCCTCGGTTGCGCCGGCGGCCACGCCCAACCTGCTGGTGACATTTCCCGGTAACTGGGTCAGCGCGGCCGGTCTCGGCAACGACTGGGATCCCAGCAACACCAACACCCAGGCCAACGATGACAACAGCGACCAGGTGTGGAAGTTCACCACCAACGCCATCCCGGCCGGCTCCTACGAGTTCAAGGCCACGGTGGGCGGCACTTGGGATGAGAACTATGGCCTGAACGGCGTGCCCGGCGGCCCCAATGTGCCCTTCACCACCGTGGGCGGGGAGACCGTTCATTTCTACTACGATCGCCGCGATAGCAACATGGTGGCGAGCCGGCCCAATTATCGCATCCCCGTGCTGGTGGGCAACCTGATGGGCGTGCTCGGCGGCCAGAACTGGTCGCCGGACAATCTCGTCGGCTGGCTGAAAGACCGCGACGGCGACGGCTGGTTCGAGACGTCGTTCGACATTCCGGCCGGCAGCTACGAATACAAGGTGGCGCTCAACGAGTCGTGGGACGAGAACTACGGCGCGGGCGGCGTGCCCGGCGGCCCGAACATCACCCTGGTGGTACCCGGTGAGCGAGGCACGAACACCCTGGTGACGTTTGGTTACAACGACACCACGCACCAGATCCGCGACAGCATCAACAATCCGCCCGCGCCGCAGGTGGGCGATGACAACATCTGGTGGGATGGCCTGGGCCATGACAGCCGCAGCGGCCTCTACCGTGCCCCCTTTGGCGCGGTGACGAAGAACAGCAGCGTCACGCTGCGCTTCCGCACCTTTGCCAACGACGTGCAGCGCGTCAAGGTGCGTGTGTGGGATGCCGCGCAGCAGGGTCAGACCGTCTACAACATGACCAACGTGGGCACGGACCCCGATGCGCACATCTACGGCTACGAATACTGGGAGACAACCCTGAACGCCGGCGCGAATCTGAGCATTCTCTACTACCGCTTCATCATCGAAGATGGCACGGCGGTGGCCTACTATGAGGATGACGCCGCACGCGACGGCGGCTGGGGCCAGACCTACAACAACTCGCCGGACATCTCCTGGAATATCTACGTTTACGAGCCGGGCTTCGACACGCCCGACTGGGCCAGAAACGCGATCATCTACCAGGTCTTCCCTGATCGCTTCCGCAATGGCGACGCCAGCAACGATCCGACGGCCGCAGACTGGTTCTATCCTCAGGAGCGCGGCCATCGCTTCCCGGTCACGCCCTGGAACACCATCGTGCCCGATCCTGAGCCGAACGATCCGCTCGCCAATCCCGACTGGTACGGCACCTACAGCAGCACTTCCTACGGCGGCGACCTGCAAGGCCTGATCGGCAAGCTCGGCTATCTGCAGAACCTGGGCGTGACGGCCATCTATCTCAACCCGATCTTCGACTCCCCCTCCAACCACAAGTACGATGGCCGCAGCTACCTGCGCATTGATCCGACGATGGGCGTGCTGGGCGATGACACAGCTACGCTGGCCCTCTTCGAGCAGTTGACCGCCCAGGCGCACAACCGCGGGATTCGCATCGTGCTCGACGGCGTGCCCAATCATGTCTCCTCGGACAGCCCCTTCTTCGATCGCTTTGGTCGCCATCCTGAGGTGGGCGCGTGCGAAGACCTCAACAGCCCCTACCGCACCTGGTTCTTCTTCCAGCCGGCCAACCCGCCCGGCAGCGGCGTCTGCGCCGGCGACACCAACTACACCGGTTGGTTTGGCGTGCAGACCCTGCCGCAGATCAACACCGCGCACCCCGATCTGCTGAACTACTGGTTTGGCCCCAACGGCGTCGCCACCTACTGGCTGGCGCGGGGCGCGGATGGCTGGCGCATTGACGTGGTGCCCGACATCGTGGGCGTCAACCCGACCTTCTTCGAGACCTTCCGCACGGTCGTCAAAACCAGCTACCCCGACGCGATGCTCTTCTCCGAAACCTGGGGCGAAGATGACGCCAAGTTCCGCCTGCTGGGCGACGAGTTCGACTCTACGATGAACTATCGCTTCCGCAAGGCCATGCTCGGCTTCATGCGCGACACCATCTGGAGCGACAACGACAACAACGGCGACAACACCATCAATCCGCTGTCGCCCACGCAGTTCGACAACATGATGCGCACTATCCAGGAAGACTACCCTGCGCCGGCCTTCGAGTCGGCCATGAACCTCTTGGGCAGCCACGACACCAACCGCCCGGTGCGCGTGCTCGATCACGACGGCATCGCGGGCGGCCAGCCGGTCAACGGCTTCCAGGATGGCCGCGAGCGCCTGGCCCTGCTGGCCGTGGTGCAGATGACCGTTCCCGGCGCGCCGACGATCTACTACGGCGATGAAGTTGGCCTGGCGGGCTTCGGCAGCGACATCCCGCGCGATGACCCGTACAACCGCCAGCCCTACCCCTGGTCCGACGAGGCTGGTTACGACACCCTGCCGGACTGGCGCCAGGCGCACAACAACCTGCTGCAGCACTATCGCCGGCTGACTGCGCTGCGTAACAGCCACAGCTTCCTGCGCACAGGCTCCTGGAACACTCTGCTGACCGACGACGCCAACAAGGTGTTGGTCTATGGCCGCCGTGACGACACCGGCGTGGCCGTAATCGCCATCATCCGCGATGCCGTCGCCCACACCATCACCCTGAATGTGGACGGCTACGTGCCCGAAGGCGCGACGCTGGACGATGGCCTGCAACCGGGCGCCAGCCTGACGCTTGGCCCGGACCGCACGCTGACCTTCACCGTCAGCGGCATGGGCGCCCGCGTCTGGGTCAGCCGACCGGGCCTGGACATGACGCGGCCCTCTGCGCCCACCGACCTGGTCGCCAGCGAAGGCTCCGGCAGCGTGACCCTGAACTGGAACGCGCCCGCCGATGCCACGGTTGCCGGCTACCACGTCTTTCGCAGCGTGGTCAACGGCGGCTATCAGCAGATCAGCCAGGCGCTGGTACTGAACACCACCTATACCGACAACACCGTGCATAACGGCCTGCCCTACTACTACCACGTCAAGGCTGTGACGCCGGAGGGTCTCAAGAGCCAGGCGTCCGCGCCGGCGCAGGCGATTCCGCATTACACCATCGGTTGGGCCAACCTGCAGTGGCCGCCGCAGATGACGCATATCATCAGCTTCAGCGATCACACCGATACCGTCTACGGTCAGGTGTGGATTGACGGCGTCACCGGCCAGCCCGGCCCCACCCCCAGCCTGATGGCCGCAGTGGGTTACGGCGCGGTCGGTTCGGACCCTGCCTCCGGCTGGACCTGGTTCCCGATGAGCTTCAACGTGGATTCGGGCAACAACGACGAGTTCATGGGCGATATGTTGCCGCACCCCATCGGCGACTACGCCTACGCGGTGCGCTACTCCACCACCAACGGCCGTGACTGGCTGTACGCGGACCTCGACGGTACCGGCAACGGCTACGATCCCAATCAGGCCGGCCTGCTGCACGTCGTCAGCTCCGGCGACACGACCCCGCCTGCGATTCCGCTCAATCTGCACGAGGTCTCGCGTTCGGCCGCGGCGATTGCCATCGCCTGGGACGCGTCGCCCGATCCAGACACGGCCGCCTACGGCGTTTACCGTGAAATGCTGGCCGACGATGCGCCCACCAGCCCCGTGCTCATCGCCTACGTGCTGGCGCCCACCACCGATTACACCGACGCCGATGTCGCCACCGGCCACACCTACCGCTACATGGTGACGGCCATTGACACCAGCTTCAACGAATCGGGCTTCTCCAACAGCGTGGACATCACCGCGGAGCAGCGCGCCGTGCAGATCACCTGGAACCTGACCATCCCGGCCTTCACGCCGCCGACCGATGTGATCTACATCGTCGGCGACACGGCCAGCGTCTTTGGCGCTTCGTGGAACCCCGGCTTCATGCCGTTGACGCGCGTGGATGACACCCACTGGACCGTCACCCTGACCGGCCTGGAAGGGATGCACTTGCAGTACAAGTTTACGCGTGGCTCTTGGGACACTGTGGAGCGCTGGGGCGTCCTGGTCGGCTTTGCCAACCGCGAACTGGACGTGGTCTACACCCAGGGTGGTGTGCAGACCGTGGATCTGACCGATCTGGAGAACTGGCGCGACCTGCTGGTGGTAGAAACGGGCCACACCAGCGCACGACCGAACAGCCCTGACTTCTTCACGTCGGTGTGGGCGCGCATGAATCGTCCGGTCAACCCGGCCACCGTGGCCGCGGACACCATCACCGTGATGACAACCGGCGGCCAGTTGATTCCGGGCACGACGGCCTACGATGACGCTACCACCACCTTCACCTTCACGCCGGCGCAGCCGTTTGGGCCTGGCGTCTTCATCGCCACGGTCAACCCTGGCAACCTGCGCGGCTCCGAGAACGACAACGTCGGCATGATGGCGCCGTACACCTGGACCATCTCGGAACTGCCAACGGCCGTGCGCTTGAGCGGCCTGACCGCGACGGGCATTACCCCGTGGCTGTGGGTCGCTTCCGCCCTGCTGGCCGTCCTCCTGCTGATCACCGTGACCGGCGCCCGCCGCCGCGCCCGCCCTGAGTAAATGACGCCTCTCCCCCCCTCTCCTCTCCGCTATGCGGAGAGGAGAGGGGGCCGGGGGGTGAGGTGAGGCCAGGCCTACGGGTACACCCCGCGCAGCTCCAAAGCATCCGCGACGCGATTGATGGCCAGGGTATACGCGGCCATGCGGGTGGGCAGACTCTTCTCGCGCGATTCGTTGAGCACCGAATTGAACGAATCCAGCATCAGCCGCTCCAATTGGCGCTTGACATCGGACTCGCTCCAGAAGAACGCTTGCAGACTCTGCACCCACTCGAAATAGGAAACGGTCACGCCGCCGGCATTGCACAGAATGTCAGGCACAATGAAAGTACCGTTTTCCATGAGAATCTTGTCGGCGCCGGGCGTGGTGGGGCCGTTAGCGCCTTCAGCCAGCACCTTACAGTGAATCCTGGCCGCATTGTCTTCGGTGATCTGTCCTTCCAGCGCGGCCGGGATCAGCACCGTGCAGGGCAGTTCGAGCAACTCCGTGTTGCTGACCGTGTCTGCGCCGCCAAAGCCCTGCACACTGCCGGTTTCGCGCACATACTGCTGCAGCGACGGAATGTCCAGTCCCTTGGGGTTGTGAATGCCGCCATTGACATCGCTGACCGCGATCACCCTGGCGCCCATCATCTGCATGTAGCGGGCCGCAATTGCGCCCACGTTGCCGAACCCCTGCACCACAGTCGTTGCGCCTTCGGCCTGAATGCGCAGATGCTTGAGCGCCTCACGCGCCATGAACATCACGCCCATGCCAGTGGCGTCGAAGCGACCCTGCGAACCGCCAATCTGGATCGGCTTACCGGTGACCACCGCAGGCACCGAATAGCCGCGATGCATCGAGTAGGTGTCCATGATCCAGGCCATCACCTGGGGATTGGTGCCGACATCAGGCGCCGGAATGTCGCCCTCCGGCCCCATCATGATCGAGATTTCCGTCGCATAGCGGCGAGTCAATCGGCGTAGTTCCCGTTGTGAAAGCTTGCGCGGGTCCACGATGACGCCGCCCTTGGCGCCGCCGTAGGGCAGGTTCATCAACGCACACTTCCACGTCATCCACATGGCAAGCGCACGCGTCTCGTCCAGGGTCAGATCGGGGTGGTAGCGAATGCCGCCCTTCGTGGGGCCGCGCACCGTGCTGTGGTGTACCCGGTAGCCAGTATACATTTCGATGCGCCCGTCGTCCATTTCCACCGGAAAATTGACGATCAGCTCACGCTTGGGCACGCGCATGAACTTGATCGTGTTGGGCGACAGGTGCGGCATCTGGCTCGTTGCTTCGTCGAATTGGGCGAGGGCCACCTCGTAGGCGCTGCGCCGCGGATGTCCATTCATGTCTGTTACTCCTCTTCCTTGAGATCCTTGAATCAGCTCAATGGTTTACTTCGATACAACAATGCACCGGCCCATGGTCCACATTGACCACACTTGGGCTACTTTGATTCTAATCCAGAGACGAATTGTCGTCAAACGGAAGATGGTTCACAGATTTTGCGGCAGAACATGCGAAAGTAGTCCTTATGGACACTGGAGCAACTCAATGACAAGACAGTTGGATTTACATAAAAAAATCATCACCCTGATCTGGCTGCTGACGCTGCTGGCGCCTGCGCTGGCCCAAGCTGCGGAGCCGGCGCAGGTCACGGCCTCGGCGCAGGTCGCGCTGGCGCCCGGCCTGCCCTCGCCGCTCACGGCGCGCCACCCGCTGATGATCGAGGTGATGCGCAGTCGCCGCTATCCCGGCAGCGACATCCTCATCGAGCAGACCCTGGCGCCCGGCAGCAACTACAACCGCTACATCGCCGCGTATCGCTCGGAAGGGTTGAAAATCTACGCGCTGTTGACCGTTCCGCGCGGCGCGCGCCCGGCCGACGGCTGGCCGGTGATCGTCTTCAACCACGGCTACATCCCGCCGGAGCAATACCGCACCACCGAACGCTATGTGGCCTACGTAGACTACTTCGCCCGCGCCGGCTACATCGTCTTCCGGCCCGATTACCGGGGGCACGGCAGTTCGGAGGGGATGCCCACCGGCGGCTACGGCTCGCCCGACTACACGGTGGACGTGCTCAACGCGGTCAGCTCACTCAAGCGCTACCCCGGCGCGGATGCGGAGCGCATCGGCATGTGGGGTCATTCGATGGGCGGCCACATCACCCTGCGCTCCATGGTCACCACGGGCGACATTCGCGCCGGCGTCATCTGGGCCGGCGTAGTGGCGTCCTACGAAGATCTGATGAACAACTGGCGCCGGCCCGTACCGGCCACTGTGCCGCAGCGGGCGCGGCGCTGGCGTCAGGATTTGATCGAACGCTTTGGCGCCCCGCAGGAGAACGCCGCGTTCTGGGATTCGATCTCGCCCATCAGCTTTGTGGCCGACGCCTCCGGCCCCATTCAACTGCACCACGGCACAAAGGACGAATCGGTGCCCCTCGAATTTTCTGCCAGCCTCTACGCCGCGCTGCAAGAGGCCGGCGTGCCAACCGCCTTCTACCAGTACGAGGGCGACAATCACAACATCTCCGCCAATTTCAGCGTGGCCATGAAGCGCTCGCTCGCCTTCTTCGATCAGCATGTCAAGAACTACCAGCCCCTGCCGGCTGAACTGCTGCGCGTGCCGCGTGAATAGGACCACCCCGATCGCCCCATCGCGCCCGCGCCCCGCGCCTTTCCCATGAATAAGTCGGCCGCCGCGCCGCGGCTGCCTCTCCTCGAACGCCTGGCCGTGCGCCTTGCCCGCTGGTTCGATGCCGGCGGCGAGGCGCCCCCCGCCACGCGCTACCTGGGCTGGGCCATGCGCC
The DNA here is from genome assembly GCA_041918575.1 of Anaerolineae bacterium. GTDB lineage: Bacteria > Chloroflexota > Anaerolineae > SSC4 > Amarolineaceae > Amarolinea. The sequence continues at coordinate 13,544 of JAYRVL010000900.1, forward strand.
GCCTGGGCGTGCGCTCCCTGCGTGAAGGTCAGCTCGAAGTCATCCTGGCCGCGCTGCGCCGCGAATCGGTGCTGATGGTCAGTCCCACCGGTTCTGGCAAAACCCTCTGCTTCCAGGCGCCCACGCTACTCACCCCCGGCATGGCCTACGTCATCTCGCCCCTGCGCGCCCTCATGAGCGAACAGGTGGCCGACCTGACGCGGCGCCAGATCGCGGCGACTTTCATCAACAGCGACCTGACGCCGGCCGAGAAGCGCCAGCGCTACCAGGCCCTGTACGATCAGCAGATCAAGTTCTTCTTCGCCACGCCGGAACGCTTCGACGCCAGCGTGGTTGGCGACCGTGAGGCGTCCCAGGCGCTGGCCGGTCGCCCCGCGTTCCTGGTGGTGGATGAGGCGCACTGCATTGACCGTTGGGGTCGCGATTTCCGGCCCGCGTACAGCCGCCTGGACGACGTGCGCCGGCGCCTGGGCGCGCCGCCCGTGCTGGCCTTCACCGCCACGGCCGGGGTCAAAGCCCAGCGGCGCATCCTCGCCTCGCTGGGTGTGCCCCAGGCCCGCGTCGTGGTGACGGGCGTGGACCGGCCCAACATCAGCCTGCTGCGCCTGCCGCTGGAGGCCGATGAGGACCGCCTGCGCCTGGCCGCCAGCCTGCTGCGTCAGATGCCGGCCGGCCGGGCCATGATTTTTGTGCCGACGATCAAGGTGGGGCAACTCGTCCAGGCTGGTTTGCAGGCGGTGGGCCTCGATCTGCCGTTCTACCATGCGCGCATGGGCAGCGGGGAGGAACGTGCGCACCTGCTGGCGCGCTTCATGGGCCGCGAGCAGCCCGCGGCGCCGGCCGTCATCTGCACCAACGCCTTCGGCCTGGGGTTGGACCTGCCCGATGTGCGCCTGGTCATCCATTGGCAGCATCCGGCCTCGGTTGAGGATTATGTGCAGGAATTTGGCCGCGCTGGCCGCGACGGCAAACCGGCCGTGGCCGTGCTCTTCACGCGGCCGCGGGAGACCGGTCTGCTGCGTTTCATGGCCGAGAAAACCGTGGAACAGGCCGGGTTGGACGAACAGGCGGCCGGCGAGGCGCTGCAGATCAAGCTGGAAGCCATCGAGGATTTGCGTGCGCTGGTCAGCCAGCGCCAGCGCTGCTACCGCCAGGGGCTGCTGGCCTACTTCCGACCGGACGCCGCGCTGCCGGCTGCGCCGGTCTCCGCGGCGCGGCGCGTGCTGGCCTGGGTCTTCGAAGAACCGCGGGGCATCACGCCCACCCGCGTCTGCTGCGACGCCTGCAATCGCGTCACCCCGGCCAACGCCGTCGCCTGGGCCGCCCGCGCCATGCAGTGACCGGCCCGCGGCCGACCTTCAAACGCCAACCGCCACATCCTCACGACGCAGTTCCTCGTGGATGACGCAGCCCGGAATTCAGACAGGATGCACAGGATTGACAGGATATTCGGATTTGCGCTGGTAATTTTTCGCGTCGGTCACGTCGCAACACAGATTGGCGCGGAAGTCGGCCACCTGCTGCGCCCGGCCGGTGAAATCGGATTGCTGGCGTTTGCGGTGAATGTCTTGCAGGCTGGGAATGGTTGTCTTGTTGGTCATGGCGGTGATTCACTCCTTGTGCCCACCGCCGCATCCTCACGGCCTGGTTCCTCGCGGATGATGCGGCGCAGCGCTTCTTCCTGGGTGTTGCGTTTGCGTGGCGCAGGCTTGAGGCCGACGCGGAATGTGGCCCGATCCAGGTCAGCCTGCGTGATCTGGGGGTAGTCATCCCGTTCATCGAAGGTTTCGGAAGAATAGACGTTGCTCATGTTTATCAGCCTCACGCATTGATATGATGCGAATTTCGTTTTCGGTTTCAGTATGCACGATCACCACGACTTTGCCGCGCAGCAAGCCCAGAGTCACCCATCGCTGTTCGCCATAATCCTCGCGATCGTCTTCGAAGGTGAAAACGGCGTCCGC
>JAYRVL010000901.1:0-1740 GCA_041918575.1 Anaerolineae bacterium
GTTTGGATACCACCCAAAAATTGGGGGGGTTAAATTTGCCACCCTGCCCGGGGCCTTGGGAGTTTATGGGGCGGGGGTGACCTTTCGGGCGCACAAAACCTCCTGCTTCCCCGCGGCGCCGCCCCACGACAGCTACCAGTCCGAGCCATGGTTCGTGCGTGATCGTCTGAATCCTCAGGCAGAAACCATCGCCTTGCTGGAAGCCATGCTCGACGGCGAGGCGGAGCGCTATGGCGAGGGGGACGCCTCAGCGCAGGCGCGGCTGGCCTACGCGGCCGAGCGCCTGCGTCTGTTCTACGTGGGCATCACCCGCGCGCGTAAGGACCTGATCGTCACCTGGAACATCGGTCGTTTTGGCGTGCAAGACTCAGCGCGGCGCAACCAGGCCGCGGCCGCCTTCACCGCGCTGCACGAATACTGGCGTGTGCGGTTGAAGGACAGAACATCGTAAGCAAAGAGAGGTAAGAATGCGTTCGATCATCACCATGTGCTGCCTGGTCGGCCTGGCCGCGGCGGTATTGACAGCAGGACAGGGCGCCGCGCAGAGCGTCCCTCCGACCGGCCCGGCCGAGGCCGGCGCCTGGCAGTTGCAGTACAGCCATCCCCATGCGGAGGCCACGATGCGCGGCGTCAAGATGCTCAACAACCAGGTCGGTTATGCCGTCGGCGGCTCGGACTGGTACCCAGGCAACGGCGGCGCGTTCGGCATCATCCTGAAAACCACCAACGGCGGCGCCACCTGGGCCGAACAGACGCATCCGGCCACCGGCTGGCTGCACGGCCTCGACTGCCTGGACGCGGACACCTGCTGGACGGCCGGCCAGTACGGCTACATCCTGCGCACCACCAACGGCGGCGCGACCTGGGCGCTGTCACAAACGCCCACCTACGGCGGCTGGCTCTACTCCGTGGGCATCGTCACACCCAACACCATCCTGTTGGGCGGCACCCAGGGCGAGGTTTTCCGTTCCACCAACGCCGGCGCCAGCTGGCAGTTGTTTGATGCGGACGGCGGGCCGGGCGGTGTGGTGATGTGGGATTTCGCGTGCTTCGACGGTCACACCTGTTACACCGCTGCCAACGGCGCCAAACTGTACCAATCGGGCGACGGCGGCCTGAGCTGGAGCTTTCACTTTGCCACCGGCGCGGACAACACCGCCATTCACTGCTTGAGCAGCAGCCAGTGCTGGATGGCCGGCGCCACCGCGTCGCATGGCACGGTTTACTTTTCGGCCAACGCGGGCGGAACCTCGCCCTGGGATCAACAGACGCGCAAGTCGGACAAAAAGTTCTTCGGCATTGCCGTGTTGCCCAACGGCGTGGGCTGGGCCGCGGGCGGCGAGGGCACGGACCCGAACTACATCGGCGCGCTGGCCTACACCGAAAACGGCCAGGACTGGGACAGCATTGCCGCGCCGGCCGGCGCCAAGGAGTTTTGGGACATCGAATTGACCGATGAATTCCACGGCTGGCTGGTCAGCCATGACGGCAGCATCTACAGCTACGTGCCGGCCGCCACCCCAACGCCCACCGCCACTGATACGCCGACGATCACGCCAACGCCCACCGCCACGCCCACGCGCACCCCCACGCCCACGCCGACTCGCACGCCGACACCCACCTGGACGCCGACGGCCACGGCCACTTTCACTGCCACGCCCACCGCGACGCCGTCGCCCACCCCCACGGAGACGCCATCGCCCACCCCCACGGAGACGCCATCGCCCACGCCAACCGCCA
>JAYRVL010000902.1:0-6267 GCA_041918575.1 Anaerolineae bacterium
GACCCCTGGAAGGACATCAGCTCCGGCGCCCTCTCCACCGCCAACTTCCTCTGGTCGCAGCCGCCCGGCTTTGGCGATCGCCAGGCGTTCAACCTCGAATTCACGCTCTATGCGCCCGGCAGCGGCAGCTACATCGCCTACCTGGCTGACGCCGGCGGCCATCCCGTTTCCGAACCGATTCCGTTCACCACGGACCCGGCCAATCCTTACCGGGAGGTGTACATTGGCTTCCGCCACATCCGCTGAACATGACACCTCAGCCCGCCATCATCCTGCCGAAAAGCGCCCTGCTCGCCCGGCGCACGCGCCGCGTCGCCTGGCCGGCGTCCTGGCTCTGGCCCTCGTCGCGCTCCTGGGCAGCATGGGCTGCTCGCTGACCAGCCTGATCCGGCTCTTTCCGCCGCTGGCCCCCACCCCAACGCCCATCGCCTTTCTCACCCCCGTCCTGCAGCCCACCTTCACGCCCACGGTCCTGCCGCCCACCGACACCCCCTTTCCACCGACGCCCACCATCACGCCGACCGCAACCGATACGCCTACCCCCGGCCCCACGCCCACCACCACCCCTACCGGCGAGCCAACCGCCACTGCCACACCCGGTCCCATGATCCTGGTGCCGGTGGCCGAACTCAACGTGCGCAAAGGCCCAGGCGCCGACTACCCCCTGGCCGGAACCATTCGCCAGGGCGAAACCTACGACATCGTCGGTCGTTCGGCCGACTACGCCTGGTGGCGCATCTGCTGCCTGCCCGATGCCAGCCTCGCCTGGGTCACAGCCAGCCTCGTGCAGGTCAGCGGCGACGCCACCGATGTCGAAATAGTCACAGTGGAACCGCCGCCAACGCCGACCTTTACGCCGGCGCCGCCAACCCTCACACCGACCATCACCCCGACGGCCACTGAAGCTGTGGGCTTCGACATCGAAGGCATCGAAGAATTCCCCAACTGGGGTAACAACTGGCTCAAGGTAGGCGCGCAAATCAAAGCCAGCAACGGCGCGCCGCTCTGGGGCTACCGCCTGATGTTCGTCATCGAAGGCAAGGGGCAATCGTGGGTCAGCCCGCAAGTCTCCGACAGCAGTTGGGGCTATTCCGCACCCAACCGACTGACCCCGCTGCCCGATGCGCGCCAGGTCAACCTGCAGTTCGACACCAACGGCCTGGCCGAATTGGGCGACAACGTCTGGCAGGTGTACGTGGTGGATGGCAGCGGCGCCCGGCGTGAATCGTCCATCGTCCGACTCTACACCAGCGCCAGCCAACCCAAGTGGTATCACATCCGCTTCAAGCGCCGTTTCTGAAGCGATTTGGCGCCCGTCATGGCCTTGTGCTATACTGCGCGACAAGATCCTTCCCCCCTTCTCCTCTCCACTGTGTGGAGAGGAGAAGGGGCCGGGGGATGAGGTGAGGTCGCATTTCCATCGTTAATCGACGCGATATCTTGTTTTTCACGAGAGGAGCAAACCGGTTATGTCATTTCCGCGTCACCGCATTCTCATCCCCTTGGCCTGCGCGCTGTTCTTGATCGCTGGCTGCGCCGCACCCGGCCAGCCCCAACCAACGGTCGGGCCGCAGCGCACCCTGGTGCCGACCTTCACCCCCACCGCGGCCAACCCCACGGCCACCCCCCTGCCGCCAGAGCCAACGGCCGAGCCGACAACGCCTGCGCCCGCCGAACCTCCCACCGCCACGCCGCTGCCTGAAACGCCCACGCCGTTGCCCAAACCGCAGGCAGTCATCACCCTCAACAATCTCAACATCCGCAGCGGGCCGTCCACCAGCTATCCCAGCATCGGACGCGGCGCGGCCGGCCAGCGCCTGGAAATCACCGGACGCAACGCCGACAGCAGTTGGTGGCAGATCTGCTGCGTCAACAGCAAGAACGCCTGGGTCTCCGCCCAATATGTACGCGTCGAGGGCAACGCCGGCGCCGTCGAGGTTGTCAAGGACATTGCGCCGCCTCCCACCCAGGCGCCGCGGCCCACCGCGCCGCCGCGACCCACCGCGCCGCCGGCTCAACCCACGACCCCGCCGGCCGCGGCCGCCATCTTTGGTCAAGCCGGCCTGGAAATACGCGACGCGGATGACACCAGCTTCGGCATCGTCACCTTCTGGGGCCGCCTGGGCAAAACCGGCGAAGCCACCCCCTACAGCGGCAGCTACAAACTCCGGGTCAGCGCGGCCTCCGGCGCCCTGGAAGTCCCGTTTGGCGCCTCCTGGCAAAACGCCAACCCCGGCCAGCCCAGCGAATTCAAATACAACGCCAAACTCGAACTCCCGCGCACCGCCGGCGCGTTCCGCGCCGTCGTCATAGATGGCAGCGGCAAGGAAGTTTCCGACGCCATCAGCGGCAACCTCAAAGACAGAACACACGATGTTCTGGTCACCTGGTGGAAGCGCTGATTCCCGGCGCAGCACGGCTCACAGACGGCGTTGGCTCGCCAACAGCAGGCGAACGCCGTCCGTTTGGGCGCCCGTTGCACCGGCCTCTCGTAACTACCCAGCGTCGCCGCAAGCAAGCGATTGAAATCGCGCCGGATGGGCGTACCGCCGAGCGTCCACCTTCGTGGACGCGCTGCCTGTCGGCGCAAACCGACGACTCGACGGCTCAACCAAGCTCACCGAGGCCTGAGATCGCCGAAGTATCAGCGGCGCAACGTCCCTTGACTCCAAATTCATTCGGCGGCAACATTCGGCGCCGGCTGCTCGAACACTGGCGCTATCTCTCCAAAATCGGCGCCGCGGGCATCCTCTGCCTGCTGCTCCTGCTCGGCCTGGCCCTGCGCGTCCAACGGCTTGACTTCCAGCCGCTGTGGTGGGATGAAGGCTACAGCGTCTGGTTCGCCACCCACCCCATCGGCGAGATGCTGGCGCTCACCAGCCAGGACATCCATCCCCCGCTCTACTACGCGCTCCTGCACGCCTGGATCGCACTGCTCGGCCCGGCCCCGCCAACGCTGCGCCTCTTTTCGGTCTACGTCAGCCTGCCGGCCATTGCCCTGATCTACGTGGCCGCCCGCCGCCTGCTGCCCCGCGCGCGGCCGCGCCGTGCGTCCCCCGCCCTGGTCGCCGCAATCCTGGTCGCCTGCAACCCCTTCCACCTCTACTACAGCCAGGAAATCCGCATGTACGGCCTGGTCATCAGCCTTGCCCTGCTCTACCTGATTCTGGCTGCGCCCTGGCTGGCGCCGGTCGCCTCGCCCTCGACTGTCATCTCCGGCCGCCGCCTGACCGCCCTGACCCTGGCGACAGCCGCCCTGGCCTACACCCAGTATTACGCAGTCCTGCTGCCGTTGGGCGCCGTCCTCATCGTCCTGAACCATCAAATCAGACGCCGCGCCCCAATCAGCGCAGCATCCGGGCCCGATCCGCGCAGCTTCGGCGCCGCGCACCTGGCCGCCGCCCTGCTCTACCTCCCCTGGGGGGTCTACGCCGCGCCCAGGCTCACCGCCTACGTCGCCTACAAAGTAACCCAAGACGCCGATGTTCCGCTCGCGCTGCCTGATTACATCGCCCGCCACCTGTCCGCCTTCCTCATCGGTCACGCCGCGCCCGCCGGTCTCAGTGTTTTCTCGCTGCTCGCCCTGCTCTGCCTGGCCGGCCTGCTGCTCCTGCGCTGGCGGAGAGCGCGCCGCATCTCAACCCTGGTTTGGCTGCTAATCGCCGCGCTGGCCTGCGGCTTCCTGCTCAACCAGCGCTTCCCCTTCGCTCCCGTGGCCGGCGAACGCCTGCTCAGCGCGCTCGCGCCCGCCTTCTGGCTGTGGCTGGCCGCGCTCATCGCCGCGCCTGCCCCCCCATCACAGTCGGACCAAAGCAGCCGCCTACCCCGCGCCGTTCTGCAAGTCGGCCTGACCCTGCTCACCGCCCTGGCCTTGATCCACTTCTTCCTCACCCCGCGCTACCCCAACGACGACTACCGCCCATTGATCGCTGAGATGGCCGCGCTTGGCAGCGCCGCTGACGTTGCCTTCTGCATCTATCCCTGGCAGGTTGGCTACCTGCGCAGCTACCTTCCCAACGGCCCGCAGGCGCTTCTCAGCCCTTCGGCCGCCTGGACCGATTCGATAAACAACTCGCTACACGAAATAATCCAACAGAAACAGTCCGTCTGGTTTCCCGCGCACCTCAGCCTGGGCGGCATCCTGGAGACGCAGGTTGAAAACAGCCTGATGCAACAGGGATTCCCGGTGCTCAACCAGTGGATCAGCCCCAGCACGCGACTGACGCTGTTTGCGCCGCCGGCAAACCCAGGACAAGCCGCAGCCGGTGCGCGCTTTGGCGACTGGCTGACGCTGATTGCCGGCCAGGTTGGCCGCGAACCGGTCGCGGCCGGCGCCGCCGCGCTGCCCATCAGCCTCACCTGGCGCCTGTCCCGTCCCACGCCTGCGGGCGGCGTCTGGCAGGTGCGCCTGCGCCTCACCGACCGTCAGGGCGTCACCTGGGCGCAGCGCGACAGCGCGCCGGCCAATGGCCTGCGCCCCTTCGATCAATGGCCGCTCGATCAGCCAGGCGAAGACCGCCATGGCCTGTGGATTCCTGCGGGGACGCCGCCGGGTCATTATGAGCTGACCGCGCAGGTCTACCAGCAGGCCGGGGGCCGGACCGAGCGCCCGCTCGACATCCTGGACGCGCAGGGCCGGGCGCAGGGCGTCGAATGGCGTCTCGCGCAGGTGCAAGTAACGCGGCCGCCAGCGCCGCTCGAACCGGACCGGCTGCAAGTTTCTCATCCGGTCAATCAGCGCCTGGGATCTGAACTGCGCTGGTTGGGCTTCGATCTGGCGGCCGGCCCCTGGCAGCCCGGCGATGATCTGGCGCTGCGCCTGGCCTGGCAGGTGCTGCAGCCGCCGGCGCAGGAGTGGCGGGCATTCGTGCAATTGCTGGACGGCCGCGACGCGGCGGCCGCCGCCTGGGAAGGCCCGCCCTTGCCCGATCTGCCCGCGTCACAGTGGCAAAGCGGCGATCTGCTGACGACGCCGCTCAGCCTGCGCTTGCCGGCCGGCCTGACCGACGGCCATTACCGGCTCATCACGGGCCTGTTCGAGCCGATCAGCGGACAGCGCCTGGCCCCGGCCGGTCAGCGCGAGGATTATTTGACCGTGGCGACGGTGGAGATCAAGAACCGGCCGCGCCAGTGGCAGGCGCCGGCGCCGGCCGTGGCGCAAATCGCGCAGTTTGGCGGGCAAGCGCGGCTGCTGGGCTATGACCTGGCGCCGACCCAGGCGCGGGCCGGCGATGCCGTCCACCTGGCGCTGGTCTGGCAGGCCGGCGAACCATGGGCGCGGCGCGGCCGGGTCTTCGTACACCTGCTGGCGGCCGATGGGCAAACAGCGGCGCAGGCGGACAGCGAGCCGGGCGAGGGAAGTTTACCGACAACCGGCTGGCTCAGCGGTGAATTCCTGACCGATCGGCATGTGCTGCACGTGCCCGACACGCTGCCGCCGGGCGCGTATGAGATCGAAATCGGCTTCTACTTCGATGACAGCACACGACTGCCGCTGCTGGGAGCAGATGGCGTCGCGGTCGCTGATCGGTTTGTGCTGAATACGAGACTTGTGATAAACTGAGGCTGCGGCCGCGCAACTTTGCGCCGCGCCATGCGTAATGGTCATCGCGGCGCAGTGCAATGCATTGTGAAGCGTGACGAGACCCATCCTGCGCGCGCCTGTGGGGATTCGTAACTGCTCAGCCAGGCAGTGAGAATGGTCTCGATAGCGCCCGGAGCGCCCCCCTGCCCCCCAATCCTGGGGGAGCCGAATGCCTTTCCCCCCACGGTTGGGGGGCAGGGGGGCCGCCTGAGCAGTTACGGGGATTCATCATCAGGGCGCTGCGTGCGACCAACGTGTGCCAGACATAAAGGAGTACAAAGATGACCGAAGAAAGCAAGACGACGGACCAGGCGACGAGCGGCAGTGTGCCGCCGAAGGGCGATCTCTTCGCGGAATTGAACCAGATGGGCCAGAAGTTCGGCGCAGCCATACAGGCGGCCTGGGAAAGCCCCAAACGCAAAGATCTGAGCGAGGAAGTGCAAGAGGGCTTGACCGAGTTCAGCAAGCAAGTGGATGCCGCTATCAAGACGGCCCGCGAAAGCAAGCTGGGCGAAGAAGTCCGCGAGACGGCCGAGAAGGTGGTGGACGAAGTGCGCCAGAGCAAGGTGCTGGACGAAATCCGGGACGGCCTGATCACAGGTCTCAAGCAGGTCAATGCCCAGTTGGACAAGCTGTTGGGGCGTATGACCGCGAAGCCTGCTGATTCGCCGGCCGCGCCGGAC
>JAYRVL010000903.1:0-3046 GCA_041918575.1 Anaerolineae bacterium
GGCGCGATTTCAGCCAGGAGCCGACGGCCGCCGAATGATTGGGGGGCGACGGGGCGCCCCGCCGCAAGGCCGGCCGGCGCCGACCGGCCGCGCGACCACGCTGGTGGACGCCCGGCGGGACGCCCATTAGGCGCGATTTCAATCGCTCTGCGAGCCAGGAACATCGGTGTCTTACCCACCCATCAACGCACCAACAGCTCGGCCTGCGAGACCAGGCTTTCGTAGTTGTAGCCGGACGCGTAGAAGCGAATCCAATTGAGGTGGGAGGGCCGGGTCTCTTCGAGCAGTTCGATGAGGTTGGCAGATTCATAGGCATACCAGACCCCGCGCGGAATTTTCTGCACGTTGCGCAAGGGCCAGGGCCGCGAGGCATCGAGATCGAGGTAGTAGAAACCGGATGTCCACAGGCGCTCCACGCCGTAGATGTCGGTGTAGCTGATCTGCGCGGCCAGGGGAAACTCGGAGCTTTGCATCCCGGCGCCTTGCAAGCTCTGAGAAACTAACTGCACGTAGAAGGTGATGTTGAGCGCGTCGAAGTCGCGCACGTCCACGTTGAGGTCCTGGCGAATCTCGGTTTCGGCATGGACTCCTTCCTGCCCACGGCGGGAGAAGAAAACCGCCTGGCGCCCATCCCGTGTAATCACCTGCACCGAACCAACGCCGACATTCTGCTGTGCATCCTCACGCACGTCTACAAAGCTCTTGCTGCTCCAGCCGTCCAGACTGCCATCGAAGCTGCCGTTGGTGAGCAAGTCCTGTTCCACCGGCTGCGGCGCGTCGGGCGCCTGGCCTGCGGCAATGCGGATGCGCTCCCCGGCCGGCGTCACCACTGTTTGCCCGCCGGCGATGACGGTCGCCTCGCCGCCGCGTGTGGTGACTTGCGTCTCCTCGTTGCGCACCTCCACGGAATAGTTGCCATCGGGCAAATGAGCCGCGCCGTGCGGAGTCTCCACGATCACCTGCAAGGGTCGCGTGTTGCGATGTGACGGGCTGACCCGAATGCGGCCATGCTCCAAGTAGAGGTTCAGGCGATCAGCCTCGCCGCTGTAGGCAAAGCGGGGCACGCGCGCGGTGGTCAACAGAAACGAGGCGTTGTTGTAGAGGGTGATGGTCGCCAGCGATTCCTGAGCCTGCTCATCCGCGTAAAAAGTCAGGATGGCGCTCGACTTTTCGTCGGTTGCCACGCGCTGGTCTTCAGTCACCGATGCGCGAGAAACCACGGCCTGGGTGTCGCGCGTCCGCGTGGTCGTCACCAGCACGGCGCCTTCGATCACGTTGAGTTCGAGGCTGGCCGGGTCCGTGGCGTAGAGGAGATAACCGCGCGCGGCCAGCGGCGTGGAGATGGCGAGGACACAAAATGCGATGAACGAGGTCATCATGATGACCCAGGCCATGCGCACAGGATTGGTGCGGAACCGCCGACCAATCCAACCGAGGGAGTCATGGCTCTGCATGAGCCGCTCGACGCCGCGCTCCGTCAGCGGCGGCTCCTGGTCAGGCGTGAGAAGTGGATGATCGCTGGCGGTTGAATCAGTCATGACCGATTGGCGCAGGCTCCGTAGACATACCTTGCTGAAGCAGTCGCAGCCAATGGCTGGCATCGCGATCGTGGGGCGCGATCTCCAGGGCTCGCTGAAAATGGGCGCGGGCGCGTGAAATTTCGCCGCGATCCTTGTAGATCAAACCCAGGTTGTAATGCACATTGTGCAGATTGGGGTCAATCTGCGCCGCTTTCTCGAAGGCCGCAATGGCTTTGTCCTGGGTCGCCTGCGTGGACAGCTCCAAACGCCCCAGGTACGCAGCGGCCAGATTCATCCAGACCATGGCGTTGTCAGGCTCCAACTCGGCTGCCCGTTCCAGGATCGGCGTCGCCTGGCGGTACTTGTGCTGCATGATGTAAGCGCCTCCCAGGTTGATCGCCACAGAGACATTGTCAGGCGCCAGCCGCAGCGCTGCGTGCAGCGGCGTCAGGGCTTCGCCAGGGCGCTGATTGGCCAGCAGCCGCGCGCCCTGGTTCAGCAAATCAGTGAAACGCCCAGCGGGATCCGACGGCTCGCGGGCAGGTTGGTTACGTTGAGATGGTTGTTTTGAGGCCATGATTCACTCCGTGTGGCGCCGATCCATCAAAGATCATCAGCTTCGTCATCGTCATCATCATCGGCAAGATCGAATTCGTCAAAATCATCGCCTTGATCGTCATCTTCGTCACCATAGCCGCCCAGGTCATCGTCCTCATCAGCCTCATCGGCCTCATCGGCCTCATCGGCCCAATCCTCGCCAGGTTCCTCTTCGTCGCCGGCGCCGGTCAGGCCCTGGCTGTTGAAATCGAGCGTTTCCAGGGCATCAGCGGCGAGCATGCGCAGGGCGTCGTCCCCTTCGCTGAAAACGGCTTGCAGGGCCTGGCGCGCCAGAGGACCGCCAATCACGCCCAGGGAGGTGACAGCCGTGCGCTGCATGGCGAGGTCGGCGTCGCCCAGCAGGCTGACCAGCCGCGGAACCGTCGCTTTGATCTCCAGTTCGCCGGCCGCGTAGACCGCGGCCAGGCGCTTGGCGTGCGAATGGCTCTCCAGCGCCTCGCGCACCGTCTTGTTCCAGTGGCTGTCGGCGCTGTTGCCCATGGCGACCAGGGCGCTCGCCTGCATCAGTTCATCCTCGTCGCTGAACGCGTCTTCGATCACCAGGCGCGCCCGCCGATCGCTGGCAAAGCCAACCGCTTCTACAGCTCGGCGTCGCACCCCGACCAGCTCAGACTTGGAAGCAACCGCGGCCAGAAGCGCCTGCAAAGCACGGGCTGCGTCAGCGTCGTCAATCTCCTCGTACTCGCCAAGCAGCACAAAGCGGCCGAGCGCTTTGGCCGCGGCCGAGCGCACTTCCCCATCGGGGTCGGTCTGCAAAGCCCGCACGAACAGCACAATCAGGGACTCGTCGTCGTCTTCGCGCAGCCCTTCGATGGAGAGACGGCGCACGATGGGATCAGCGTCAGTCAAGGTCCACAGCAAGATGGCCGTGTAATCGAATTCGACATGCGTCCAGGCCTGCTCGTTCA
>JAYRVL010000904.1:0-8262 GCA_041918575.1 Anaerolineae bacterium
ATCTTTCGCGAGATCGGCAGCGTGCAGGTGCATGGCATTGCCATGCGCCCCGGCCACCCGGTGATTTTGGGCGTGGCCCAGGGCAAGGCAGTGGCCGGCATTCCCGGCTACCCGGCCAGCGCCATCGTCGCCTTCGACCTGCTGATCAAGCCGCTGCTGGCGCGCTGGCAGGGGCAACTGCCGCCCCAACGCCCCACCCTGACCGCCACCCTGACGCGCAAAGTGCTCTCGCCGATGGGCGAAGACGAGTTCCTGCGCGTGACAGTGGGCAAGGTGGGCGATCGCTTCGTCGCCACGCCCATGCAGCGCGGCGCGGGCGTGATTATGTCCCTGGTCAAGGCCGATGGCATCGTGCGGGCGCCGCGCTTCAGCGAAGGCTACCCTGTCGGCGCCGAAGTGACGGTGGAACTGCTGCGCCAGCACAGCGAGATCGAGAACACCATCGTTGCCATCGGCAGCCATGACCTGACCCTCGACGTGCTGGCCGACTACCTGCGTCGCCGTCACCCCCATTTGACCCTGTCGTCGTCCAATGTCGGTTCCTATGGCGGGCTGCTGGCGCTGGCGCGTGGCGAAGCGCACCTGGCCGGCTCGCACCTGCTGGACGAGACGACCGGTGAGTACAATGTCAGCTACGTGGCCGAGCTGCTGCCGGGCGCGCCGGTGGTGCTGCTTGGCTTTGTGCAGCGCACGCAAGGGCTGATCGTGCCTGCGGGCAACCCCAAAGGCATCAGGTCCCTGCACGACCTGGCGCGGCCCGATGTGGTCTTCATCAATCGCCAGCGCGGCGCGGGCACGCGCGTCCTGCTCGACTACCGGCTCAAGCAGGCGGGGATTTCCCCGCGCCAGATTCAAGGCTATGAGCGCCAGGAGTTCACGCACCTGGCTGTGGCCGCGGCCGTCAAGAGCGGCGCGGCCGACTGCGCGCTGGGCATCCTGGCCGCCGCGCGCGCCCTGGATCTCGATTTCATCCCCCTGGCCGAAGAGCGCTACGACCTGGTCATGACCCAGGCGGCCTATGAGAGCCGGCTGCTGCAGCCGCTGCTGGCGGTCATTCGCAGCGACGAGCTCGCCGCGGCCGTGATGCGCCTGGGCGGCTACCGCACACCCGATCTCGGCCGGGTTCTGGCATGAAAGAGAAGATCGAGAAGATCGAGAAGATCGAGAAGATCGAGAAGATCGAGAAGATCGAGAAGATCGAAGGGAAACCTATGACCAAACAAACGCTGTCGCGGCGTGATTTTCTCAAAGGAATGGCGGCCGGCGCCGCCCTGTTGGGCAGCGCCGATTGGATGGCCGGACTGGACGAGCGCCCGGCGTCGGATCATCCCTGGGCCGCAGGGGCCGATCAGGCGCTGGCGCTGCGTCAGGGCGACGCGGCGCTCGACCCGGCCGCAGCGGCGGTGATGCGCCTGACGTTCGGCCCGCGCCCGGCTGACCTGGCCCGCGTGCGCGAGATCGGCGTGGACGCGTGGATCGAGGAGCAACTGCATCCCGAAACCATCGCCGATGAGGAGATGGACGCGCTCCTGCTCCGTTTTCCAGCGCTGAGCATGACGCTGACCGAGCTGGTGAATACCTATCATCTGCCGGCCGCGGGCGCGGATGCGGCCAAACCGCCGGAGGACGACCCGCGCGGCGACGAGTCGCCGCCGCCCAACACGGGCAATCCCGCGCCCCCGCGCTTTCCGCAAACGGCCATTCGCGAACTGGTGACGGCAACCGTCCTGCGCGCCGCATTCAGCCGCCGTCAGTTGTATGAACTGATGGTGGACTTCTGGTCCAACCACTTCAACATCTACGTGCTCAAAGAAGCCAATCGAATGTTCAAGATCGTAGACGATCGCGAGGTCATTCGCAAACACGCCCTGGGCAAGTTCGGCGACCTGCTGCAGGCCAGCGCTAAAAGTCCGGCCATGCTCGTCTACCTGGACAATCTCTCCAACAAGGCCGGCGTGGCGCAGGAGAACTACGCACGCGAGCTGTTGGAACTGCACACCCTGGGCGTCAACGGCGGCTACACGCAGACCGACGTGCAGGAGACGGCGCGGGTGCTGACCGGTTGGACCGTGCGCCAGATCAAGCGCGGCGTGCAGGGCGCGGGCGCCAATGTGGGCGAGTTCGTCTTCGACCCAACGACTCACGACACGGGCGACAAGGTGGTCCTGGGTCTGAAGATCAAGGGCGGCGGCGTGGAGGAAGGGGAGCGCCTGTTGGCAATGCTGGCGCGGCATCCGAGCACCGCAAAGTTCATTGCCGTCAAACTGGTGCGCCGCTTCGTGGCCGATGATCCGCCGCCGGCCCTGGTTGGCCGCGTGGCAGCCACCTTTCTTGAGTCTGGCGGCGACATCCGCCAGGTGCTGGCTACGCTCCTGCGCTCGGCCGAGTTCAAGGCAGCCGCTGGTCGCAAGGTCAAACGCCCGCTGGAGTATGCCGTGTCCGCGGCGCGGGCGCTGGACATCCAGCCGTTCGGGCCTGCGCTCAAGGCCAGAACGCCCTCCGCCGCGGTCGCGGCCGGCCCCCTGCCCGCCAGTTTCGGACAGATGCTCTTCGACGCCCTGCTCGACATGGGGCAGGCGCCCTTCTACTGGCCGACGCCGGATGGCTACCCGGATCAGGCTGCGGCCTGGATCAACACCGCCAATCTGTTGGCGCGCTGGAACCTGGCCCTGATGCTCACCTCCGGCAAAGGAGCGGGCGCGCTGTTTCAACCGGACACGCACGAAGGCAGCGCGGCGCTGAAAACCGCGCCGGAGGCCGTTGATTACTGGACCGACCGGCTCCTGCACCGGCCGCTGCCTGCGGCCGCGCGCCAACATCTGCTCGATTTCATGGGGCAGAATGTTTCTATGGCCGGTCAGCGCCAACTGGTCGCCATGATTCTGGCGTCTCCCACATTTCAGATGCGCTGAAGAGAGGTGATGACATGCTGCTCGACAAACTGACCCGCCGCGAGGCCCTGCAAAGAACGGGCATCTTGAGCCTGAGCGCGCTGAGTTGGCCGACCTGGATGCCGCGCGTGGCCCTGCGCGGCCCGACCGCCCCACCCACGGGCGATATTCTCGTCGTCGTTTTCATGCGCGGCGGTGTAGATGGCCTGAACCTGGTGGTTCCCTACGCCGAGTCCGCATACTACAGCGGTCGAAAATCTATCGCCATCCCGGCGCCAAAAGCGGGTCAGCCGAGCAGCGCGCTGGATTTGGACGGCTTCTTCGGCCTGAATCCAACCTGCCAGGCGCTGCATGACCTCTACACGCACAAGGCCCTGGCGGTGGTGCATGCTGTTGGCTCCCCTGATCCCACCCATTCGCATTTCGAGGCGATGGACACCATGGAGCGCGGCACGCCCGGTGAAAAGACGATTCCCACCGGTTGGATTGGCCGCCACCTGCAGACCATGGCGGCAGGTCGGGAATCCCCCTTTCGCGCGGTTGGCTTTGGAAGCCTGCTGCAAAAGAGCCTGGCCGGGCCTGTCCCCGCGGTGGCCCTGCAGTCCATCGCCGATTTTCATCTGCACGGCCGGCGCGCAGATCTGGAGAAGATTCAGGCCACGATCGCGGCGTTGTACGCAGGCAATGACCTGATGTCCAGCCAGGGACAGCAAACCCTCAGCGCGGTGCAGCAGTTGACCCAGGTTGCCAACAGCGCCTACGAGCCGGCGGCCGGGGCCAAGTACCCGCAGTCGTCATTGGGACGTTCGCTGCAGGCCACGGCCCAACTCATCAAGGCGGACATTGGTCTGGAGGTGGCCTGCGTTGACATCGGCGGCTTCGATACGCACGCAGACCAGGGCGGCGCGGACGGCCACTTCTCCTTCCTGTTGGGCCAGTTCGCCAAAGCGCTGTTGGCCTTTTACACCGACCTGCAAGAGCAGATGGGGCGCGTCACCCTGGTGACGATGACCGAGTTTGGCCGCCGCCTGGCTGAGAACTCGTCCGGGGGCACCGATCATGGACACGGCAGCGTCATGTTCGTGCTGGGCGGCCACGTCAATGGCGGTCAGGTGTACGGTCGCTGGCCCGGCTTGGGCAAGGATGACCTGTACGGACCCGGCGATTTGGCTGTGGCAACAGATTTTCGGGATGTGATTGGGGAGATCGTTCAGAAACGACTGGGCAACGCCAACCTGGCGACGGTCTTTCCAAACTACGCCGATTTTCACACGCTGGGGTTGCTGCGTTGAGCAGCGGCCGCGCCCGCATTGTTCCGTGCGCGTTTCGCGCCAGCTTGGCGCCGTCATGCTTTCGTCACGCCGTCGTTATGGGGTTGCGCTTGCGCCAGGACCGATTCTGCGCTAAGATATTTTTATCTGCAAAATTCGAACCTCCTCCGAGGATCGCTGGGCAGAAAAAAACACATTCCTTGAGGCGCGCCCTGTCTATCGTTGGCTTGTGAAGTAGGAGGAATGCCATGAAGCCCACCCGAAATCACCTCATATCGCTGTTGGTCGCCGTGGTGCTTGCCAGTACGCTACTGATCTGGCATACCACAGAAGCACATGCCAGCTCTTCCCCGGCTGGAACTGGCCCCACTACCTACGTTGTCAAGAAAGGCGATACTCTGACGAGCATCGCGAAGCGTTATGGCGTGACCATCCAGGCGTTGGTAAAGTTGAATAGTATCAAGAGCACCAGCAAGATCCTTGTTGGACAAAAACTGCGCATCCCGAGCGCGGCCATCACCGTCACTCCAGCGCCCCCCACCCCGATTCCATCTGCCACCCGCAAGCTGCCCTCCGTCCTGCCAACCGGGCGACCCAATAATTGATTGATTGGTATCAAAACCCCCTTCGGTGACAAAGACCGCTCCGGACGCCCGCAGCGGTCTTTGTTTCCCTCAACGCCCATGAGCCAGCAATGACCGGCCGGATGGTCGCCAGGAAAAGGCGCGTTGCACATGCGCCCGCCAGCGCGTCGCCTGGCGCTCCCGCCGTTCCAAAGCTCGCTGCGTAATGGTGTAACCTTGCGCGATCAGGGTGTTGGGATGCCCAAAATCCCACAGGAAGGTTGGCGTCTCCGGCGTCAGGTGGATGTGCTGCACCGGCACGCCACGCGCCGCGGCCAGGGCCAGCTCTATGTCCGTTTCACGCACCTGGCTGGCGGTGGTCACTTTCCAAATAAAGCCGCCCAGGCCGCTGAAGTCGGCGCTCAACCCGCGCGGGTCATGCAGGTCGAGCGCAATGATGCGGGTCGCGCCGCGCGCCAGGGCCGGCTCCACAGGCAGATTGCTCACCGCGCCGCCGTCCATGAGACTCGAACCGGCGTGTTCGATGGGCAGCACCCAAGGGGGCAGCGCGGCTGACGCCTCGACCGCATCGAGCACGGTGTCGTTCGGATCATCGCCGTAGACCAACGTGCGGCAGCGGCTGAGATCGGTGACTACCACGTAAACTGGCATCTGCATGGCCGCAAACCGCATTTCCGGTTTGAGACCGTGAGCCATGAGGAATCTGCGAATGGGTCTCTCGCGCACGCGGCCCGGAAGCCGAAGAACGGTGCGCATCATGGCCCAGGCGGCGCCGGCCGGCAGCAGGTCAGCCGTGGCTGCGACGCGCCAAATCTCCTGCAAAGCCTCGACCGTTGCCAGGCTCCAGCCGCGCAGGCCGATGAACGCGGCATTCAGCGCGCCGGCCGAGGCGCCCACTACCAGGTCAGGCCGAACATCATGCTCCACCAGGGCGCGCAGCGCGCCGGCCTGCAGAGCGCCGCGTGCGCCGCCTCCCCCCATCACCAGGGCCAGCTTTTGTTGTTTCAACCACGATTTCTGCATAGGCGTCCCCTCATTCCATCTCTGGCGCGCCGGGCCACAGCCCCTCGATCTTGACCGGATCGCCGTTGACAAAGACCCGCGTCCCTTTCCAGCCACGCACCCGCTCGAAGAGCGCCCAAAAGCGGGGGAGGTCCCGGCGCTGATACACATTCCGGTAAACGATCTCGCGGTTTTCATCCAGGAGCTTGATGAAACCCGGATGGCGGCGTGCGAGTACAACCGTTGACTTCAGCTTCTCGGACGCCGATTCGCCGAATTCCAGCACCACATACCAGCCGCGATCCACCCAGGCAGGACCGGACGCGATCACGGGGCGCGGGCGCTCCGTAAAATGCCCGCCCAACTGCGCGCCGCGCTCCGCGGCCTGCAGCAGGTCATTCGTCGCCCGTTCGAAGCCGGGGGCGCTGCAAAGATCCATCGCCTGCACAACGAAACGCAAGCCGGGATTGATGAGCTGAATCTGCATGGTGTGCAGCTCGCCGGGCAGGCTGCTGATCTGCCGGCTCAGCCACGTATTTCCGGTCGCGGCCAGTTCGGCGGTTACGGCGCCTTCTACTTCCTGCGGATGCTGGCGCGCCCAGGCGCCCCAACTGTAGCGGAACAAACGCCCCAGTCCCAGGGCCTGATCGGCGCCGAGGTGTACGCCTAGTTGGTTCTGAAAAAAGAGCAGCATCCCCATTTGCCACGAACCCAGGCTGCCATGATTGACGACCCAGGCGAACAGATCGGCCTGGCGATGGAGCCAGGCGCCGATCGCCAGGTCATAGGATGCAAATTCACGCACAGACAAAGCGCGTTCATGTTCCAACAGCCAGCGCATTTCTTGCAGCGCGGCCAGCGCAGAGGCGTCGAACAGGGCCGCTGCCAGGTGCTGCAGATAGATCACCGCATAGCCAGCAGGCAGGTTGCCCTCGTGCGTGCGCAGCCATTGCCAGAAGGTCCAACGCTGCTCGGGTGAAAGCTGGGCAAACGTGGGGCGGTAGCCCGGCGCGGGCGCGGCGTAGCTGCCGGCCGGCGGCTGCATGGGCAGGGTTGGATCAATCATGCTCAGGTCGGCCATATTCATGTTGACCGGCGCAATGTCGAAGCGGTGCTCCTGCCAAGCCTGCCGCATCTGCTGGTTGGCCGTCAGGTGGCGCCCAACGATGCGTAGAAAGGGCAGCGGCAGTTCATCCCACGCTGTGCGAGTTGAGTTTGTCATAGTTCGAGTATAGCACGAGCGGCAACCAGGGGCAAGAGGGAGCCGGCAATTACAAACGTCTTCACCGTGAAGGTCGCAGAGAGCGCAGAGGCGTCGTAACTTGTGATGGAATACGCGGCGTCGCCGCACTCCTTGTAACTGGATGCGCGCACTATGTGCAAAGGCTGAGAGCGAGCAGGGCTTGTGGTTACATGGCGCGGCGCGACATGCCAGCTTGACACCAGGGGCCGACCGGCGTATCATAAAACTGAGACTTCTTGCGCAGCTTGCCTGGGGGAGGAACCATTATGTACGTGCGTAATCTGATGAGCCAGCCGGTCATCACCGTGACGACAAACACCGGCGCGGGTGTGGCTCTGCAACTGATGCGTGAAAAAATCATCCGCCGCCTGCCGATTGTGGACAGCGAGGGGCGCCTGGTCGGCATTGTGAACGACCGCAGCCTGCTGCGCCTGCTGGCAGAACCGCGCCGCCATCGCAGCGATCCCGTGCCGACGGTTGAGCGGATCATGTCATCGCCCGTGGTAACGGTCACGTCGGACTTACCGTTGGAAGAGGCGGCCGCGCTCATGGCTGATAAACGCGTGGGCGCTCTGTTGGTGGTGGAAAACGAAAAACCGATTGGCATTGTGACCGACCGTGATCTGTACCGCGTCTTCTTTGATTTGTTGGGCGGGCGCGATCCTGGGCTGCGGGTGACGCTGCGCGCGCCGGCCAATGTGGACATCCTGGCTGATGTTGCCATCGCCGTTTCCAACGCCGGCGGCGCGCTGCGCAGTTTTGGCAGCGTCACACATCAGGACGAAACCCTGATGGTGTTGAAGGTCAAATACATCAACGAGGATGAGCTGCGCGTGCTGCTGCGCGATTTCTCGGTGGAGATCGAAAGCATTCGCCCATCCTGACGGAGCAGATTTTCAACGCGCCTCGACTACTCCTCGATTCCCTCCCCGGGCATGTCAACCCGCGCGATCTCTCCGTGCAGGTTGATGACAATGCGAAAGCCTAACATGCCTAACCACGATTTGGCTTCATCGGGCAGCGTCTGATCGAGCACTTGATCCATATTCTTGATCGAAGCGTCCACAGCCGCCTTGGTGAACAGATCGTCGCGGCCAAGCATCTGCAAGGCGCTGCTGATCGCGAGATCGCGATGAGCTTCGATCTGCTGGCGCAGCATGTGCAGCACCTGCTGATCTACCTGGCGCGCTGGGATGTGGCGTCGAAAACTGTCATCGAGCACCACATAGAAGCTCTCGTCCCCAATGACGACCGTGTCTACCGGCCGGTCA
>JAYRVL010000905.1:0-2783 GCA_041918575.1 Anaerolineae bacterium
CAAGCCATTGCTAACCCTGAAGAGCTAGAGCGCTTCGCGCGCGATCTCAAGCAGTTCAACGGCCAACTCAAAGAGAGCATGACACGTCTGAACGCCCAGTTTCGTCAACTGGGCGACACCTGGCGCGATCAAGAGCATCAGAAGTACGGCCAGGAGTTCGAACAGACGATGCGCGTGCTGGCGCAGTTCATGCGCGCCTCGGATGAGCATATTCCCTTCCTCCTGCGCAAGGCCAGCCGCCTGCGCGAGTATCTGTCGCAGCGCTAACACACACCATGTCCCCAACCGTCGAAGTCCGCGCCATTGACGCCCTCGAAGAGCTGCAGACCAGCCTGGTTCGCTACGCCGACCAGGCGCAGGCCACGCTGGCCGCGATCGCCCGCGAGGTGCAGCGCACGCTCGACTGGCTGGAGGAGCGCCAGCGCCATTGGCGGGGCGAGGTGCAGCGCCGGCAAGAGGAGGTGCGACTGACTTTGGCGGCTTACCAGCGCTGCCTCAGTTCCGGCGACCGCGACCATCCGCCCTCGTGCGGCCGTGAAGAACTGGCGTTTCTCGACGCGCGGCGCCGCCTGGCGCAGGCCGAGGCCGAAGAGCGCATGGCGACCCAGGCGCGGCAGGCGGTCCAGGCCGAAACGGAAATTTACGCCCGCGACGCCAACCGCCTGCACGTCACCTTGCAGACCGAGACGGTCAAATCCATCGAAGTGCTGCGCAGCAAGGTCACCGTGCTGCGCGCGTACGCGTCAGGCGGCATCACGGCCGGCGGCGTACTGGCGGGCGCGTTGGCGCTCGGCGCGGGGGTAGTCATCGGCGCGGCCATGAGACGGGCAGGCGAGGACGGTTCCGCCGGAGCCGGAGTGCCAGACTCGCCTACCCGGGAACTCACCCTGCAGGAACGCCATCCCGACATCCGCGATATTCTCTTGAACATGATTGACCTGGACGATTCGCCGGTGCGCGACGAAGCCGATTACCACAAAGTGTCCAAGGCCGAGATGGTCGCGGGATTCGAGAAGCTGACGCAGGTGCGCCGCTGGATCAGCCAGGGCGCGACCGATCAATGGCTTTACGACGCGGCTCAGGAGGCGCGGGAGGGAGGCACGACTGAGGCGCAGAGCCACTACAACATCTACAAGGTTTTCTACGGCGACAACGCCATTGCCCTGGAACGAGTCGGCGACCGCTACCGGGTGCTCAACGGCTACCACCGGCTGGCGGTCGCACAGGAGTTGGGTTGGACGACGATCCCGGCGCGGCTTGTCGGGTGAAGGCTACCCAGGAGTCGCCGGCTTAAAGGAGAGATTGAGGCCGACGGCGCGCAGGATGGTCAGGAGCGTTGAAAGCGTGGGGTTGCCCTCGCTCGACAACGTCCGGTACATCGTCTGGCGGTTGAGATGGGTCGCGTCGGCGACCGCGCCAAGGCCGCCATGCGCCTTGGCCACATTGCGTAGGGCGATCAAGAACAATTCAGGTGAATCTTCTTCGATGGCGGCGGTGAGATACTCGGCGGCTAGTTCTGGGTCACGCAGTTGTTCCTGCAAAAATGCGTCGTAGCTTTCAGTTTTCATCGGTCAAAAACTCCCTCCAATACTGCTGTGCATCAACGATGTCACGCACTTGTGTGCTCTTATCGCCGCCGCACAGCAACAGGATCACTTGTGCGCCGTGCAAAGCAAAATAGACACGATAACCTGGTCCAAAATGAATGCGCAACTCGAAAACACCACCGCCTACGCTCTGGTAATCGCCGAAGGCGCCCAATTGCAACCGGTCAATGCGGCTCTGGATACGAGCCTGGGTCGGTTTATCTCGCAGCGACCGCAGCCAGTCTTTGAAGGGTGATCTACCATTGTGCAGAACCAGGATACGCAACGTGCGTTCGGGTATTTTCATAACCTCATTATCGCCTAAAAGCGAAACTTTGTCAAGCCGGAATCAAAAGGTCAAAAGGAGCCAAGAGAAACCCTGCCATGACTACCCTTTCCACCCACGCCGCCGATCTCGACGCGGCCTGGAAGCTGCTGCAGGCGCGTTGGGATGCGACCGGCGAAACCTGGAGCGACCAGGTGCATGACGACTTTGCGGCGCACTACTGGCAGCCGCTGGAGCAGCAGACGCAGGCCGCGCAGCGCAGCCTGGAGCGCCTGGCGCAGGTCGTCGCCAGGGCGCAGCGCGCGGTGAAGTGAGATGTTGGAGCACGCGGGGCGTTTGGAGCACGAAGACGCGAAATGACACGAAGCACACGAAGCGCGAAGGACGCGCAGTGCATCCCCGTGGCAAACGCCTTCGCGCCCTTCGTGCTTCGCGGCCTTCGCGATCCTTCGTGGCTTCGTGCTCCAAACGCCCCCGTGCATTCATAATCCAAACGCCCGCACCCCACAATCACTCGGAGGAAACTGATGACTACACCCAATCTTATTGTTCAGCACCGTGAGCTTGCCCGCTCGATTCGAGAACTAAACCAGAATAAGCAGTCGCTGGATGCCATGGCGGCTGCACGGGCCCGCGAGATGGCCGCCGCAGAACAAGCGCGTCTGGATGCGAACAGGCAATGTGATGCCCATTTTGCAGAATTTCTGGAGCCTGAGCTGATTGCTCGTTCCAAGATCAAGTGGCTCTCTAGGCAAGCCTTTGAGAAAGTGCATGAAACAGCGTCGTTGACACCAATTGAAAACCCCGAGCAGACACTGGGGGAATGTGTGTCAGAAATAGAACGCGTTCTTGCCGAGTTTACAAAGTTTACAAATAGCCATCTTCTTCTCAAATTCACGGTCGTTCCGTCC
>JAYRVL010000906.1:0-1875 GCA_041918575.1 Anaerolineae bacterium
GCGGCCGGTCGCGCCCACGACATGACCAAAGATGTGGTTGCCGCCCCTGGTCACCGCCATGATCGTCAGGGCCGGCGCCACATCGGTGTAATGCAGGGTCTGCTTGGCGCCGCCCTCCAGATGCGCCAGCCCTTCGAAAAGGGTCTTGACGCGGCGCACGCGTTCGGCCAACGGCAGCCGATATGATTTGTCTGCTTCCACCAGCTCCAGCCCTCGCTGACGCGCCATCTCGATGCGGCCGTCGTCCAGATTGCGAAAACCGGTCTTCTGGCGATAGGAGAAGGCGCCGGCGGCGTGCAGATCGAGCGAGAAAAGGCCCTTGAGCGTGGTGCGGTAGAACTGATGCTCATGCGGCACCGGGTCGCCTTCGTGCCGGGCCATCACGCCAAAGTCCTCGGTCACCGTGACCGGCGCGATGGAAACCAGGGTGCTGACCCGGAAAGGAGAGACGCGGGTAATCGTATCGCTGGTAGGCGTCTCGCCGGCCCGGCTGGCATCGGCCGCGCGCTTCTCCTGCGCCGATTTCTTGCCGGAAGGCGCGCGCATGTAGCCAAACAGATCATCATCCCAGAAAAGGATAGGGTTAGCGTCGGTGTACGCGACCTTCTCCTCACGGTAGATGGGTGCTTTTTGCCAGCCAATTTGCGCATCCTCCAGGGTGGCGCGCAGCCAATAACGAAAAGCCTGCGCGGAGACGTAAGGATAGGCGCCATCGCGCGCCTTGATCATCTTGACGCCCACCGTGTTGTCGGTGCGGGCGCCGGGAATACTGCCCAGGTTGTTCAGCGCCGACGCGGGCGCATCAATCAGCAACAGACCGGTAACGAATGACATGGTTCAATCCTCCAGTGATGACTTGGTTTGACGATTCTCAGCATTTTCAGCATTTTCAGCCGTCTCAGCAACTTCGGGGATGGCATCCACGTTCTGGCGCAGCCATCCGTGTTCGTGCAGTTGTTCGATCATGCGAATCAAGACCAGATCACGCGCCAGCCGCCAATCGGCCTGCGCGACCTCGTCGCCCTCCTCGAAAACGACCAGGTACGGATCCAGCGCGATCAAGGGCGGCTGGCCGCGGCGCACATGCGCCATGTTGGCCTTGATCAGCGCGTTGCGCAGATGGCCGTAGTTTTGCAGCGTGAAGAACTCGCGAAAGAAGCGGCGGTCGTTCTGCCCGCTGACGTAGGCAGCCAGGCGATCGCCCAACTGCCGAATCTCGGCGATCCGTTGTTTGTCCATCTGTAAAACCCTCCTCAGAAAACACTCGGTGATTTTCCACGAAACCAACTCGGCCTGATCCCTGACCGAATAGGCGCCGCGGGGATCGGTTGGTACATTGCGCACGGCGCGCAAGGCCACGCGCAGAAAATAGGTGCGAATGAACGCGAGGGCATTGCCCGGCAGGCGAAAGAGGTCCTCATAGAGCAGGTTGCGCCGCGGTTTGAACTCTGCCGCGGGAACAGCGGCCTTGTTGCCCTTGGGCGGCGGCGGCAGCTCCCAGGCGCGCCGCACCACGGCCGCCCAGTCCGCGTGATAGTCGGCCAGGTGCATGTCGTGCAGGAAACCGATGATTTGCAGCGGCAGATGATAGAGATCGAGCGCCACACCCTGGCCGCTGTTGGTCAGATGATAGGCGGTGATGGAGAAGGGGCGCTCGTCCTGGCGGCGCTCACGCTGCATCACCGCGGCGTCCAACAGGGTGTGGACCAGCAGCGTGCGTTGAGATTGCGACGCTTCGGGCAGCTTGGTCTCCCCGGCCGCCTGCGCCAGTTGAATCGCCAGGCGGTTCTCTTGCAAGAACTTCGCCGCGAAATCCAGCATCACCTCGTCATTGTCCGAATGCACGGCCAGCAGCCGTCCGCCCGACTTGGCGCA
>JAYRVL010000907.1:0-1805 GCA_041918575.1 Anaerolineae bacterium
GGTGGCGGTCTTCAGCGACAGCGCCAACACCAGCCTGGCCTCCGGCCCCACCTTTGCAGCGCTGACCGGCGACAGCCCCTGGGTCACGGCGTCGGCGGGCTATGTGCGCAGCAGCGACGGCCTGACCGACCTGGCCGATTTTCGCCTGGATCAGGCCTTCGACCAGGCCGGGGAAAAGGGCCGGCCCAGCCTGACGGTCTGGCTGCCTTCGGCCTCCCCGTGGCTGCTGGCGCTGGGGTTTGGCGGCAGTGAGAGCAAAGCGCGTGACGAGGCCGCCCGGGCGATTGCCCAGGGCTGGGACGCCAACGCGCAGGCGTACCTGGATGGCTGGCAGCGCTACCTGGACAACCTGGCCCGGCCGGGCGATCAAGCGCCAGACCTGTTCTACCTGAGCGCAGCCGTTATCAAAGCGCACGAGGACAAGACCCATCGCGGGGCCATCATCGCATCCAGCGCGGTGCCGTGGGGCGACCGCACGCCCGATAATGCGGAGAAGGGCGGCTATCGCCGCGTCTGGCCGCGCGATCTGTACCACGCGGCGTCCGGGCTGCTGGCGGCCGGCGATGAAGTGACGCCGCGACAGGTGTTGGCCTACCTGGACGATGCACAGCAGCTCCCCGACGGCAGCTTTCCGCAGAACAGCTACGTGGACGGCCGCATGTATTGGACATCCACGCAGCTCGATGAAGTGGCCGCGCCCATTGTCCTGGCCTGGCGTCTGGGCGCGGTCGAGCGCTACGCCAGCCTGGTGAAGCCGGCGGCCGCCTATATCGCAGCGCACGGTCCGGCCACGCCGCAGGAACGATGGGAAGAAACAGGCGGCTTTTCGCCGGCCACGCTCGCCAGCCAGGTGGCCGGCCTGGTGGCCGCGGCCGACCTGGCGCAGCAGAGCGGCGATGAAGCATCGGCCGCGGCCTGGCTGGCGCTGGCAGACAAATGGCAGCGTCAGGTAAAGGAATGGACCTTTACCAGCAGCGGTCCGTTGGGCGACGGCCGCTACTTCCTGCGTTTGACCCCGCGCGGCGACCCGAACACGGATGCCACCCTGCGCATCGGCGGGCAGCATGTGGATCAACGCACCCTGGTGGACGCCAGTTTCCTGGAATTGGTGCGCCTGGGCGTGCTGACGCCGCAGGATGCCGAAATCGTCGCCACGCTGCCGGAGGTTGATGCGGCGCTGCGTGCGGACACGCCCAAAGGGCCTGCGTGGTATCGCTATCCCGGCGACGTGTACGGCGAGCAGGATCGCGCCAGTCTGGCGCTGACCCGCGGCCGGCCCTGGCCCCTGCTGACCGGCGAGCGTGGCGTGTACGCGGTGGCGGTCGGGGATGAAACTACGGCAACCGCCCTGCTGCGGTCCCTGGAAGGTTTTGCCAACGAGGGCGGCATGTTCAGCGAACAAGTGTGGGAGGATACCGGCGAAGGCACCGGTTCAGCCACGCCCCTGGTGTGGACGCATGCGGAATACCTGGTGCTTTGGCGCTCCTGGCGCGATGGCGCGGTGACCGACCTTCCCGGCCTGGTGGCGCGGCGCTACGGACGTTGATGGCGGCCAAGGTGGGTACACGAATTCACGCGGATGGACACGGATTCTTCTTGTCTTTGCGCCGTTCACGGGCGGTCGGGAGTCCCAAACTCGTTCGGGAAGTCGGTACCGAAGAACCATTGCTTTCAGCAAAGCACTGCATTACAATGCGCCTGCAAATGCCACAGTAAGGGCGCTGTGAAGCATGAGGCGCTTCGATCCATTCTGGATCAAGCGCCTTTTTTTTGTCGAGAGAGAGCGCGATTGAAATCGCGCCTGA
>JAYRVL010000908.1:0-5475 GCA_041918575.1 Anaerolineae bacterium
CGGCGCCACCGCGCCGTTTTGGATCAAATGCACATAGCCTTAGCGGCAGATGTGAACCGCCACCACGGCCAGCCAGACCGGCAGTCCCGCGTACGTCTGCTGAAAACGCACGTGAGTGGCGCCCAGGCTTTCTGTGACACTGAGGAGCGTCAGGTCGCCCAGGTCGGGATGCAGCCCCAGCCAGGCCGCGTTGGCGGTCAGCAGGGCGCGCGCTGCGCTGAGCGGGTCAGGCGCGGCGGGCGCCGGGCCGCAGTCGAGCAAATAGGTGGGCCTGGCGTCGGCGGATTTTTCCACGCGGGCGCACGTCTGCGCCAATGGCGCGGGCGCTGGCGCAGCCGCAACGACCAGGGCAAAGAAAGCGCCGAGCAGCCAAAGAGCGGCCACCGCGGCCAGGGGAACTGAAGGCTTGGGAACAGACATTGGATATCTCCTCATGATTTTTCGAGATCGCTGACGCCACGGTCACTCATGGCGAAAAGGGGTTCATCTGGCACTATAAAGGATGACCGCCAATCCCGCAGTAACCTGCCTGGGATTCGAGGCGTAGAGTTCTCGGCCATTCTACTTGACAACTTGGCCCGAAACGGGTATGGTTGTTCGTAGCAAAACGACCGAGCAAGGATGCGATTTTTGTCATGTTGATAGATCAGGCGCGTATTTGCGTGACGGCAGGCGACGGCGGCAACGGCTGCGTGGCCTTCCGCCGCGAGAAATTTGTCCGCTTTGGCGGGCCTTTTGGCGGCAACGGCGGCAAGGGCGGCGATGTCTACCTGGTTGCGACACACAATGTCAACACCCTGTTGGCGTTCAAGCACCAATTGCATTTTCGCGCCGACCGCGGTGAGCATGGCGGCGGCAAAGGCAAGACCGGCGGCCAGGGCGCCGACATCGAGATTCCGGTACCGCTGGGCACGCTGGCCTTCGACGACGCCGACGGCCGCCTGCTGGCCGACCTGGTGCAGGATGGGCAGAAGACGCTGGTGGCCCGCGCCGGCCGCGGGGGCCGCGGCAACATGGCGTTCAAGAGCGCCGCCAACCAGGCGCCGCGCATCGCCGAGAAGGGCGAGCCGGGCGAAGAGCGGTGGCTGCGCCTGGAGTTGAAGCTGATGGCCGATGTAGGCATCGTCGGCGTGCCCAACGCGGGCAAATCTACCCTGCTCAGCGTTATCAGCCGCGCCCACCCCAAAATTGCCGATTATCCTTTCACCACGCTGGAGCCAAGCCTGGGCGCGGTTCTCGTGGATGACCGCGACTTCGTGGCGGCCGACATCCCCGGGCTGATCGAAGGCGCGCACACGGGCGTGGGCCTGGGACATCAGTTCCTGCGCCATGTGGAGCGCTGCCGGGTGCTCATCCATCTGCTCAACGGCCTTAGCCCGGATCCAATCGGTGATTACATCGCCATCAACCAGGAATTGGAGCTGTTCAACCCGGCCCTGGCAGCCAAACCTCAGATCGTGGCCTGCAACAAGATGGACCTGCCCGACGTGCGCCAGCGCTGGCCTGCGCTGCAAACGAGCTTGCGCCAGACGGGGGTGGAGGCCTGGGCCATTTCGGCCGCCACCGGCGAGCAGGTCGAGACGCTGCTGCGCCAGGTGGTGATGATGCTCGACGCCCTGCCGCCCACCGAGCCGGTGCAGCCCGAAAGCGCCATCTTCAGGCCGCCGGTCAGCGAAAAAGAGTTCGACATCACACGTGAGGCGGACGGCGCCTGGCGCGTGCGCGGCGTCGCCATCGAACGCGCAGCCGCGATGACTCACTGGGACTACTACGAGGCCATCATGCGCTTCCAGCGCATTCTTGCGGCGCTCGGCATCACCGATGCCTTGCGTGACGAAGGCGTACACGAAGGCGACCTCGTGCGCATTGGCAACACCGAACTGACCTGGGAAGAATCATGGTAACTGGTCGTCCTGACAACGTCGCGACGCCCGAACACCAGGACCTGAGGGGCGAACAGTCACCCCATCCGCATCTGATCGGTTTGCTCAAGGGCGTTTCGTTCTTTGCGGTCCTCGACGATCACACGCTGGAACAGGTGGCCCGCATCGCACAGCGTTTGACCTACGCGCCTGGCGAGATGATCTTTTTGGAAGGCGAACCCTGCGCCGGCCTTTACATGCTCGAACGCGGGCGCTGCAAAATTTTCAAGATCTCGACCGAGGGCCGTGAGCAGACGCTGCAGGTGGTGCTGCCGGGCAACTTTTTCAATCATGTGGCCGCGCTGGATGGCGGGCCTAACGCGGCCAACGCGGTCGCGCTCGACAACCTGACGGCCTGGGTCATGGCGCGTGCAGACATCAAGACGCTGGCGTTTCAGTACCCTGCGTTGAGTTGGGTCCTGCTCGAGCACATTGCGCATGTGGCGCGTTTTTTGATCGGCATCGTGGAAGACCTGGGCCTGCGCCCGGTCAAGGCTCGCCTGGCCAAGCTCCTGCTGGAGGAGGCAGAACGCAGCCAGCAGGGGGAACTGGACCGCGAGAGCCTGCTGACCCAGCAGGAGATAGCCGCTCGTCTGGGTACCGTGCGCGAGATGGTGGGCCGCGCCTTGCGCACCTTGATGGATGACGGCGCCATCAAAATGGAACGCCACCGCATCGTCATCGTTGATCGGGAAGCGCTCAAGCAGATGGCCATGCTGTAGCCGGCCCCGAACGAATTCGGGATTTCTGGCGCCATTCGTATCTGTTCAGACAGCCGCCGCCGCCCCGCCCATCAGGCGCTATTCGAAGATCCAGCGATCGTTGGCGCGGTCGTAGGCGGCCAGTTCGTCAGGGCGGAACCACCGGGCAATTTCGGCCGCTGCGGTCTCCGGGCCGTCCGAGCCATGCACCAGGTTGCGGCCGATTTCCAGCCCGAAATCGGCGCGGATCGTGCCCGGCTCCGCGTTGACCGGATTGGTGGCGCCCGTGGTCTTGCGCGCAATTTCGATAGCGCGGCGGGCCTCCAGCGCCATGACGACGACCGGCCCCGAGGTGATGTACTGGATCAGGTCGTCGAAGAATGGTTTGCCCTCATGCACCGCGTAGTGCTGCCGGGCCAGGGCCTCGCTCACCTGCATCAGCTTCATCCCCACAATTTTAAGCCCGCGCTGCTCGAAGCGGCTGATGATGGGGCCAACCAATCCCCTCTGCACGCCATCCGGCTTGATGATGATCAAAGTGCGTTCCATAACAAAATTCCTCTCATTTCGATTTTTTTCCATACCGACAACTGCCCGGCCAATGAACCAGCACCGGTCAACGTATGGTAGTCACTCAAGCCGGTTTAGGCAAATTCCAGCAATTCCAAGATTTGGCGCACATCCAATCACAAGGAGGACGGCGACCCATCGAAGCCCGACGCGAGGTGCGATTCTTCAGCGTCCTTTGTGACCTCTGCGGTGGGAAACACAGTCGTGTTGGGAATTGCCGGGCAAATCTTGGAGCTTTGCCCGTTTTCATGCTATACTTGCTGTCGCCTCCATGCCGTCCGTCTCTTTCATCTTCGCCCAACAGCACTTCTGCAACCTCGCATGAAGGGCAGGCGCGTGATCGGCTGCCGAGAATGCACGAGAGAACAGTAGAACAGTAGAACAGTAGAACAGTAGAACAGTAGAAAGGAAACGAAACGATGCTCAATCTCGCCCACATTTTGGAGTTCAACCTGGGACGCAACCCCGACAACCTGGCGATCATCTTCAATGATCGCAAGATGACTTACCGGGAACTGAACGGCGCCGCGACCAAATTCGCCGATGGACTGCGTCAGCTTGGCGTCAATCCAGGCGACAAGGTGGCGCTGATGATGCCGAACATCCCTTACTTCCCCATCGCCTATTTCGGCATCCTCAAGGCCGGCGCTGCCGTGGTGCCTTTCAACGTGTTGTTCAAGGGCCGCGAGGTGGCCTATCACCTCAAGGACAGCGACGCCGTGGCCTTGATCGGCTTCGAGATGTTCGCACAGCCCGCGGTGGAGGGTTTCCAGGCGGTCGAAACCTGTAAGAACCTGATCATGGCCACCGCGGACCCGATGGCCGCGCTGCCGGTCAGCGGCGAGGGCATCAGGCACTTTTCGCATGTCCTGGCCGGCGGCTCGCCCCTGTTCGACACGGTGCAGACCATGCCCGATGACACCGCGGTTATCCTGTACACGTCGGGCACAACCGGTCAGCCCAAGGGCGCCGAGCTAACCCATGCCAATCTTTTCTTGAACGCCTGGATCAGCCAACAGCTCCTGGGCTGGCAGCCCAACGACGTCTTCCTGGCCACCCTACCGCTGTTCCATTCGTTCGGCCAGACGGTCATCATGAACAATGCCATCATGGGCGGCGCGGCCGTTACCCTGCTGCCGCGCTTCGACCCGGCCGCCGCGCTGGGCATCATGCAGCGCGACAACGTCACCGTCTTTGCCGGCGTGCCGACCATGTACTGGGCGCTGCTCGCCTATCCCAAGGCGTCCGACTTCGACCTGGAGAAGATCAAGAGCAACCTGCGCATCGCCGTCTCCGGCGGCGCGGCCCTGCCCGTGGAAGTGCTGAGGGGATTCGAGGAAAAGTACCAGGTGCCGATCCTGGAAGGCTACGGCCTGTCGGAAACCTCGCCGGTCGCCTGCTTCAACCACGCCGATCGCCCACGCAAGGTCGGTTCCATCGGCAACCCGGTGTGGGGTACCTGGATGCGCATCGTGGACACCGATGGCAAGACCGTTGCCACCGACGCGGTGGGTGAGGTGGTCATTCGCGGCCACAACGTGATGAAGGGTTACTACAAGCGGCCCGAAGCCACCGCGCAGTCCATCCGCAACGGCTGGTTTTACACCGGGGACCTGGCTCGCATGGACAGCGAAGGCTACTTCTTCATCGTGGATCGCCTGAAGGAGATGATCATCCGCGGCGGGTTCAATGTCTACCCGCGCGAGATCGAGGAGTACCTGCTGACGAATCCGAAGGTCTCCCTGGCCGCGGTGATGGGCGTGCCGGACGAGCGCCTGGGCGAAGAGGTCAAAGCCTACATCGTACTCAAAGAGGGCCAAAGCGCCACCGTGGAAGAGATCATCGAGTTTGCCAAGATTGGCCTGGCCGATTACAAGTACCCGCGGCAGATCGAATTCCGCACCGCCTTCCCCATGACCGCCACGGGCAAAATTCTCAAGCGCGAGCTGGCCGCGTCCTGACCCGAACACGCCGACACTTCACAGCTCACACAGAGCAACGGAGCACACAGAGGGTGACACAACCCCGTGCTCCGTTGCTCGGGCTACTCGCGACTCCAGCGCCGCACGAGGCGATCGGCCAGGCCGGGCGCCAGCCGCGTCAGATGGTGGATCCCCCATGACTGCCAATTGCCGTAGACGAGGAACCGATCGTTGTCCAGGGTGCGGCGAATGACCTGCGCCGCCGCTTCTGGCGTCAGCCAGGGAAAGCGTCGGTAGATCGGCGGCGGAGCGGGAAGATTCAAGACTAATGGCGTGCGGATTGTCGGTGGGCAGACCACC
>JAYRVL010000909.1:0-1619 GCA_041918575.1 Anaerolineae bacterium
CCGACATGTAGATGCCGTCGGCCCAGACGCCGAGTTTGGGATAATCATGCAGGGCATTGCTGCTGGCCACAAAACCGTAGAACCACCAACCGCCGCTGACCGGGTCGTCCGTCTTGGAAACGGCGATGCACTCATAGAATGGCCCGGAGGTGGATGACCAGGCGAAATCGGTTATGATCCAACGGCCAGAGACCGCGTCGTACAGCACGTAGGGGTCGCCCCTGTTGTTGGCATCGCACGGGGTGCCTGTGCCGGCGAACAGGGTATTGAAGGTGAAGGCGGCTAACTGCGTTCCAGTCTTGTTGTAGATACCGATCGAGGTGTTGACGGCCTGCACGTAATGATTGGGGCCAACGTCGCCATGGGTATCGGGCGGCCAACCGGCGCCCCAGGCCTGCAGATAAAGCCCCTTGAAGCTGACCGAAGCGGCCGGCATGGCCAGGGGGCCGTCTACGCTCTGTACCACCGGATCAAGCGCGGTCACGGCGTCACGCAGGTTGCGCGGCAGCTCAAGTTCGCGAAGAATGGTCTTTGTTTCAGGGCCAATCTGCGGCAGTGAGCGCACATCACCATCGAACGAGACGGCCGCGACCGCTTCGCCCACGATAGGAGCCGAAATGTCGAACGTTGGGGCCACATCGAGGGGGGGAACGCCATCGGCATCAGGGGGTGTCCCCTCATCCAGAGCGGGTGCAGCCAACTGCGGAGCCACACTGGCGACAGGGTTTGACAGCCGCGCGGCCACCACGGCCAGGCTGACCACGACAAGCAGAGCAACAAGAGTGAGAAGTGAAGTCTATTCCCGCTTGCAGCACACATGACCATTTTCGCGTGTCGTCCTGAGAAAGGCAGTGGGCCAACACTTGCCGCGCGCCGATCCAAGGAGGCTTCGTCCCCAGGCTCCCCTGTCTGCTGCAAGGAGGCGGCAAAGAGGTTTGACAGCGTTTTGTGAACTGGTTATAATCGCGGGGAATCTCGAGGAGACAATGATGTAATGGCGATTCGTGAAATAGTGAAAATTGGACAACCAGTATTGCGCCAACGTGCGAACAAGGTAAACCGGTTTGGAAGCGGACTCAAAACCCTGATTGATGATATGGTGGAAACCATGCGCGCGGCGCCCGGCATCGGTTTGGCGGCGCCACAGGTGGGGGTGCCCGAACGGGTGATCGTGGTCGAAATCCCCGAAGATGAGAAAATTCCAGGCAGCGGTAAACTGTACGCGCTGGTGAATCCCGAAATTGTCAAGTCATCACGCGATGAAGTGCTGGGCGAGGAGGGCTGTCTTTCGATTCCGAACCTGGTAGGTGATGTTTGGCGTTCGCAGTGGCTGACCCTCAAGGGATTGGACAGCGACGGCAAGGAAGTGCGCATCAAGGCCGCAGACTGGCTCGCGCGGGCCTTTCAGCATGAGATTGACCATCTGAACGGGCGCCTGTTCGTGGACATGGCAACCGAGATTCGCCGCCTGGTGCGCACGGAGGACGGAATCGTGGCGGTGCCATTGGACGGCAGCGGGCCATCCGCGCCAGGAACGCCCGTCGTCCGCGCCAAGACGCCGAGCCTGGGCTAACCCGATCACCGCGCCGCTTGATTCATTCCAGGTCGCCGACCTGTCA
>JAYRVL010000910.1:0-2975 GCA_041918575.1 Anaerolineae bacterium
CTGCTTGATGCCCTGGAAGCCGCCCTGCACTCCCAACCCGCGCCGGTCAGCGAGGCCGACTTCCAGGCCGGCGCCACCCTGGCCGAAGAACCGCTGCCGGTCAGCTTGGCGGCCGCCAGGCCCGCGCCGCCGCCCCCTGCTGCCTTGATTTCACCTCCGCCCGCTCTCGCCTCCACGCCGCCTGCGCCGCCGCCATCCCCCGACCTGGCCGGCCGTCTGGTCAAGGCCGCAGATTGGGTCGCGCCCCTGGTGGGACGCGACGCCGTCGCCTACGACTCTGCGCACGACCGCCGCCAGCGCGTCGCCTCCATCCTGGTGGCAATCAGCGTGCTCTTTGCCGCCCTGCAGTTCGTGGTCGAATTCTTCAACTTCTTCTCGCGTCCCCTCGCTCCCCTCCTGTCCATCTGGCCCTACCTGGTCGCGCCCCTGGTCATCGCGGCCGCATTTCTCATGTTCCTCGCGGCCCGCCGCGCGCCCACGCCGGTCCTGCGCCGTCGCGCGGCCATCGGCCTGGCCCTCGTCAGCATCCTGGGCCTGGCCTACGGCGCTTGGACGCTCATGGCCCGCGTGCAGCCGCCCTCGCGCTTCATCATCGCGCTCGCGCCGTTCGACGGCAGCCAATCGAGTCGCCAGATTGACTTTGCCCGCCGCATCGAACAGACCCTGACCGCGGACCTGGCCGCCGCGTCGGCCGACGTGCAGATCGTGCGCCTGGCTGACGTGGTGACAGACGCCGCGACTGCACGCACGCGCGCCCGCGACAAGAAGGCCGCCCTGCTCATCTGGGGCTGGTACGACGACGCCGGCGTCAGTCCCCAGGTGGAAATCGCCGACGTTCCGGTCTTCCAACGCACGACCGTGGGGTTGGGGTCGCTCCTCAACGCCACGGCCGGCGCCAGCCGCCTGTCCGCCGCCGGCGCGCCCACTGTGGCGAATTTGACCCGCTTCACCCGTGCGCCCATCGCCCTGCCGGCCATCGAACTCTTCGTGCGCGAGGGCCCGCAGCAGATGGCCTATCTCTCCACCGCGCTGCTCGGCTTCGTCTTCTACGCCCAGGGCGACCTGGCGCAGGCGCAGGCCTTTTTCGACAAAGCCCTGGCCAACGCCCAGGCCAGCGCTGACTTTGTGGTGGGCCGCGAAACGATCCATTTCCAGCGCGCGGCCATTCGCTACCGCCAGCGGCAGGTGGGCGCGGCCGTGAACGACCTGGAGCAGGCGCTGGCGCTGCGCCCCGATTTCTACGAAGCACACTTCAACCTGGCCCTGGCCTACAGCGAGCAATGCACCCCGGCCTGGCAGATCGAACCGGCCCTGGCGCAAGCCGCGTCCGCCGTACAATTACGTCCCGCGGACGCCTCCGCCCAGCGCCTGCTGGCCGATCTCACCTACCAGGCCGGCGACGCCGCGGCCGCCCTGCCCATCGCCCAAAAAGCAGTGACCTTGCAGCCCGACAGCGCGCAAGCGCAGGCGCTGCTGGCGACGATTGCCGGGAGCGCGGGCCAGCCTGATGTGGCGGCCGCCGCGCGGCGTCAGGCCCTGCAACTGCGTCAGGCAACCGTAACCACCGCCGCCGACCCGATCGCCGCCCAGGTGGCGCTGGGCGATGCCTACCTGGCCGCGGGCGACAACGCCGCGGCCCTGGCGGCCTTCCAGGCGGCTGTCGAACAGGCGCCGACCAATCCCAACGCGCTGCACGGCCTGGGCAATGCCTGGTACGCCAACGGCCAGATCGAGCAGGCCCTGACCGCGTACCAGGCCTGGGCGCAGGCCGCGCCCGACGACCCTGACCCGCGCCTGCTCCTGGGCGCCCTCTACAGCCAGCAGCAGAAGGCTCAGGACGCGCTGGCCGAACTGCAGACGGTCATGCGCCTGACGCCGTGCCAGGAAGCGGCCCATCTGCTCATGGGCCAGGTCTACTTCCAGCAGCAGGATTGGGCGCAGGCCGCGGCCGCGTACCAGGCCGCGCTGGCAATCAACCCACGGCGCGCTGACGCCTGGTATGTCCTCGGCGCGCTGCGCTGGCAACTGGGCGACCTGCCTGCCGCGCAGGCCGCGCTGCTGGAAGCGACGCGGCGCGATCCAACCCTGACCGCGGCCTTTTTCACCCTTGGTCGCGTCTTTTTCGACCAGGGCCGGTTCGACGACGCCGCGGCCAGCTATCGCCAGGCGACGGCGCTCGAGCCGGGTGATGCAGTCAACCACCTGGCCCTGGCGCACGCGTACGAGCGCCTGCGTCAGTGGGATGACGCGGCCGCCGCCTACCTCGCCGCGCTGGCGCAGCAGGAAGATGCCAGCACGCGCCTCTACCTGGGCTTGGCGCGCGTGCAGCAGGGACAACTGGACGCCGCGGTGACCGAGATCAAGCGGGCGCTGGCGCTCGCTCCGGACGATGCCCTGGCCCATGCCAGCCTGGGCGATGTCTATCTCCAGCAGGGTCAGCTCGACGCGGCCGCGGATGCCTACCGCCAGGCCATCCGCGCGGACGATCAGTCGCTCTACCACCAGCAGTTGGCGGCCGTGCTGGCCCGTCAGGGCAAGACCGCGGAGGCCATCGCTGAGTACCAGGCGGCGGCGGCGCGTGACAGCCAGAACGCCGCCGCGCACGCCGGCCTGGGCGATCTACTCAGCCAGGTCAACCGTCTGGAGGAAGCGGCCGCGGCCTACCGTCGGGCGCTTGCCGCTGCCGCGGACACCCCGTCCACGCACGCCGCGCTGGCCTTTGTGGAATACAAACGCTGTGAACTGACGGCCGCGGTGCAGGCGGCCGAAAACGCCGCGCGTTTGGCGCCCCAGGCCAGCTTCTACCGGGGCGTGCTCGCTTCTTTGGTCGAAGCGCAGGGCCGTCCGCAGACCGCGGCCGGGCTTTACGCGGGCTTGCAGGCTGCGCCGGCCGCGGACGCGTACGCGCACCTGGTTGCGGGCGACTTTGCCTGGCGCAGCGGCCTGACCGAAACCGCCGTCTCCGAGCTGCAGGC
>JAYRVL010000911.1:0-4496 GCA_041918575.1 Anaerolineae bacterium
CCATTGTGGGCAACGAGCGCAAAATTGACAAAGAGCTGTTCGAGGTGATGCCCGGCGTCGAAAAGACGATGGTGGTCATGCACCCCTTCAAGCTCGCCAGCCGCACTTCGAAGCCGGAAGATACCGTGATCGCGCTCAACGGCGTCAAGATCGGCGGCAGGAAGCTGACGATCATGGCCGGGCCTTGTTCGGTTGAAAGCCGCAGCCAGGTGCTGGAGACGGCCTGGGCGGTCAAGGAGGCCGGCGCGACCATCCTGCGCGGGGGCGCGTTCAAGCCGCGCAGTTCGCCCTACAGCTTCCAGGGCCTGGGCCTGAAGGGGCTGGAATACCTGGCGGAGGCGCGGGAGGCGACCGGGCTGTACATCGTGACCGAGGTGATGACGCCCGAAGCGGTGCCGATGGTGGCCGAATACGCAGATATTTTGCAGATCGGCGCGCGCAACATGCAGAACTACGGCCTGCTGCACGCGGTGGGCAGAATCCAACGCCCGGTGCTGCTCAAGCGCGGGCTGATGTCCACCATCGAAGAGCTGCTGATGTCGGCCGAGTACATTCTGAGCAACGGCAACTACCGCGTGATGCTGTGCGAACGCGGCATCCGCACCTTCGAGACCTACACGCGCAACACCTTCGATCTGAACGCAGTGCCCGTCATCAAGCAGCTCAGCCATCTGCCGGTCATCGCCGACCCCAGTCATGCCACCGGCAAATCGGAACTGGTGATCCCCATGGCGCGAGCGGCCATCGCGGCCGGCGCGGATGGTCTCATCCTGGAAGTCCACCCCACCCCCGAAACGGCCCTGTCGGACGGCGCGCAGAGTCTGAGGCCGGAGAAATTCGCCGAGTTGATGCAGCAGCTCAAACGCATCGCCGCGGCCATGGACCGCGATCTGTAAATGAGAGGAAAATCACCATGATCATTGTCATGAGACCGGCCGCTTCTGAGGCCGAAATCCGCACGGTGATTGGCCGCGTGGAGCGCATGGGTTACAAAGTCCACCTGAGCCAGGGGGAATCGCGCACGGTGATCGGCGTCGTCGGCGAAAAGCCCATCGTGGATCGCGAGCCGTTCGATATGATGGAAGGCGTGGAAAAGACGGTGCGCATCTTGCAGCCGTTCAAGCTGGCCGGCCGCGAGTTTCATGCGGACGACACGGTGATCGAGGTCAACGGCGTCAGGATCGGCGGGCCGCGGATCGTGCTGATGGCCGGGCCGTGCTCGGTGGAAAGCCGCAGCCAACTGTTGGAAACGGCCTGGGCGGTCAAGGAGGCGGGCGCGGCCATCCTGCGCGGGGGCGCGTTCAAGCCGCGCAGCTCGCCTTACAGCTTCCAGGGCATGGGCGAGGAGGGGTTGAAGATTCTGGCTGAGGCGCGTGAGCAGACCGGCCTACCCATCGTCACCGAGGTCATGGCGCCGGAGCAGGTGGCGCTGGTGGCTGAATACAGCGACATCTTGCAGATCGGCGCGCGCAACATGCAGAACTACGCGCTGCTGCACGCAGTAGGGCGCAGCAGCCGGCCGGTCTTTCTCAAACGCGGCATGATGTCCACCATCGAAGAATGGCTCATGTCGGCCGAGTATGTGCTGAGCAACGGCAACTACCAGGTCATGCTGTGCGAACGCGGCATCCGCACCTTCGAGCGCTACACGCGCAACACCCTGGACATCAACGCCATTCCGGTGCTCAAGCAGCTCAGCCATCTGCCGGTGATCGGCGACCCCAGCCACGGCACGGGCAAATGGGACCTGGTGGCGGCCACGGCCAAAGCCTGTGTGGCGGCCGGCGCGGATGGCCTGATGATCGAGGTGCATCCGAACCCGGCCGAGGCCCTGTCGGACGGCGCGCAGAGCCTGAAACCGGAGAAGTTCGCGCAGTTGGTACAGGAATTGAAGGCCGTGGCCGCGGCCGTGGGCCGCACGCTGTAGGCGCTGAGCAACAGACGATCGAAATCGCGCCTGAATGGCGCACCAGCGCCAGTGGACGTGACGGCCGGGCCGTGTACCAGGAACCAGCGTGGACGCGAGGCTGGTCGGCGCAGGCCGACCTGGCGGCGGAACGCCCCTTCGCCCCGAATTCATTCGGCGGCGCTGATTTGCAGGCCATGCAAAAAAAGGCGCTTTTCTGGCTCTTGTGGTAGAATAGGATCATTCAGTCCGTGGACATGTTTCATTGTGACAAAAACCAGCGCAGCATGGCCCCGTGCTGCATCGGGATGAGCAACAAATCTGATGACACCAGAATCTGAGATTGACCTGGAGCACTCTTGCCCCTTCGTGGGCACCGATTTCGATCGAACCGTCCATTTCGGCTATCCGACGCACGAGAACCTCTGCTTTGCCCAAACGCGCGCCGAAGGGATCGAGATCGAACATCAGGACGCCTTCTGCCTGACGCGCGAGCACGTACGCTGTCCACTCTACGTCAAGGCTGCGCCTTCCAGGACGCGGGCCGCGGTCCTGGCCGAAGCGGACGACGCCGGCGAATCTGCGACGCTCACCGCGCTGCGTTATGTGCTCTTGGGCGCAGTCGTTTTCGGCCTGGCCCTGGCCCTGGTCTGGTTCTGGCCGCAGATTCGCAGCCTGATCGAGCCTGAACGCATCACGATAGCCGAACGTCCCACCGCCACACTGCCGGCTCCCACCCCAGAGATCACCGCGACCGATTTTATCTTACAGGCCGTGGATGGCACGCCAGACGCCGCCGCTGCGCCGCCGGCCACCGCCACACCCACCTACACCTCGCCCCCCACCGCGGCCCCGCCCACCTTCACGCCCACCGCCACCGCAACGGCCACCGCCACATCCGCGCCCACCGCCACCCCCACGCTCACGCCCACGCCGCGACCGACCAACACGCCGGCGCGCGCCACGCCGACCCGGCGCCCCACGGCCGCGCCGGCGACGATTGACAAAGCGCCCGTGTTGACCGCGCCGGCTAACAACCTCGTGACGAACGGCGAAGTCACCTTTGCCTGGAATTGGGCCGGCCCACCGCTCGCCGCCAACCAGGGCTTCGAAATTCGAGTCTGGCGCGAAGGGCAGCCGGATCACTACGGCGCCAGTTCACCCGTTAGCGCCACCAGCGCCACCATTGGCCTGGCTGGGTCCTATGGCGTGCAGCAGGGCGGCAGTGGCCGCTATTTCTGGACTGTGGCGGTCGTACAGTTGAACCCCTACCGCCGCATCGGGCCGGAAGCCTCGGCGCGCGTGCTCATCGTCGAACTGCCGGGCGGCGGTCCCACCCCGGCGCCCACCCTGCCACCCTGAAAACTGGGCGCACGCCCTGATCGAAACATCGCCACAAGGAGTCTTCGAACATGCGTCTTGACGGACTGCGGCTGCGCCCGCACGCTTTTTGGATCACGTTCTTGGTGGGCGCATGCGCCGTCTTTGGTCTTCTCGCCGCGTCTGGCCCGGCCGCTGCCGGCCCCGCGGCCGACATCAGCGGCTGGGCCAGCGTCACCGCGCTGCCCGAAGCCCTGGACAGCGCCGCGGCCGTCACGCTGGGCGACTGGCTCTACGTCATCGGCGGCCGCAGCAGCGCCGGCAGCGCCCTGAACACCGTGCGCCGCGCCCGTATCAACGCCAACGGCTCACTCGGCGCCTGGCAAACCACCGCGCCGTTGCCCGTGGCCCTCTACAGTCACAGCGCCACGGTAGCCAACAATCGCATCTATGTGGCGGCCGGCTACGGGGCCAGCTACGAGCGCGCCGTTTACATGACCGCCGCAAACGCGGACGGCTCGCTGGCGCCCTGGCAAACGTTGACCCCGCTGCCCGACGGCCAGCAGCGCGTGACGCATGCGCTGGCCGCGGTGGGCAATCAGCTTTTCGTCATCGGCGGCTACTTCCAGAACCCGCTGGCGTCGGTCTGGCGGGCGCCCATTCAGGCCAACGGCAGCCTCGGCGCCTGGACCGCCGCGCCCGCCCTGCCCACCCCCCTCTACCGGCTAAGCGTCGCCGTATTCGACAACGCGCTTTGGGTCAACGGCGGCCGGCCGACCACCGCCGCCGTCTCGCGCCAGGTCTACCGAGCGCGCCTGCAGGACGGCGGCAACCTGGCCCCGTGGGAGAACCTGGGCGCGGCGCTGGCCGAGGGCCGCGCCGACCATGCCAGCGCGGTGGACCAGGGCCGCCTCTTCATCATCGGCGGCAGCGACGGCGCGGCCATCGAATCAACCGTCTTCGTCTTTGGCCTGGGCAATAACATGACCCCCCTGCCGGCCGGCGCCGCGCTGCCGGTTCCGCGCGGCCGCATGGGCATTGCCGTCAGCCAGGGTCATGACATCTACATCATCGGCGGCTGGAGTGGATCAGCGCCCAGCGCCACTGTTTTCCAGGCGCGGGTCCTGCCCCCCACACCCACGCCCACGGCCACCCCCACACGCACGCCCACCAGCACCCATACGCCGACGGCCACCCCGACCGCCACGCACACCCCCACGCCAACGCCAACCCGGACGCCCACGCCGACCGCGACGGCCACGAGCACCGC